>CAVEYT010000001.1:0-29458 GCA_963619995.1 Acutalibacteraceae bacterium
GTATCATACTGTTTCTTCCTTGTCAACAAAAATTGATAAATTTCAAAAAAAGTTGATTTTCGGTGAACACGCCTTTATAATGAAGAAAACTTGAAAGGAGATTTTATCATGGAGAAAAATATTCGTCTCGTTGAAATGGGAAAACGCATTAGAAAATTGCGCTTGGAAAAAGAAATGTCTCAAGAGGCTTTGGCACACATGTGCGGTTATAATTCACGGTCAAGCATTAACAAAATAGAAGCAGGATTAAATGATATCCCTCAATCGAAAATAAAAGCTATTGCGGATGCACTTTCTGTTTCCCCTGCGTGGCTTATGAGCGGAGAGAAAGAGAACGCCGAAACGGGCGGGGCGAGCGCTCCGGCCATCGACCTCGACGAAGCCGCCGTCCTCTCCCAATACCGCCGCCTCTCCCCCGAAGGCAAAGAAGAGATCCACAAGCAACTCCGCTACCGCCTCCAAGATGAATACGAACAAAATAAAAAAGAAACCCGACATGCCTAGCCTTCCCCACCCTCTTCCCCTGGGACCGCTTCATCTTTGTAAAAACCGCGCTTTTTGCAAACATCATTTTTTATCTTTTCAAAAATGCCGCTTTTTGAAAAGATGATTCCCAATCCAATTTTATATTGACAAGTCTGTAAGATGTGGTAGCATACATCTAAGCGAACCAGTGACGACTCTGCGGAGAACTCACGGAAGCCTACCAATCTGCGGACTGGTAGGCTTTTCTTTATTTGGAGGTAAAAATATGAAGCAAATGAAATTCCATTCGGCATGCGAAGCGATTCAACACATGAAAAGCCGTGGTATTACCTTCCGTTATATTTCCGAGGATGGCGCCGCCCGATTCCTCGAGAATAACAATTACTACCACAAAATCATCACATATTGCGAAAATTACCGAAAAATCCAAGACGGTATTCACGATGGAGAATATGAGCGTCTGGATTTCGCGTATCTTAAAGAGCTTTCAATTATCGATATGCATCTTAGGTATCTGCTTATTCAAATGTGCCTTGATATCGAGCACCATATCAAATTGACGCTCATTCACGACGTTTCAAGCAATCCGCAAGAAGACGGATACAATATCGTCAATCAATTCGATCCGAGCGGCGCAATTCGAAAACGCGTATTATCCCGCACGAGTAGCAATTACGCCTACGACCTAACAGCAGAATACCGCGAAAGCCTAAATTTCCCCATATGGATTTTATGCGACCTTCTCACCTTCGGAGAATTATGCCACCTATACGGGACGTATGTAGATTTATATCCCGGTCGTCGGCTTCCGTCTCTCAAATTATTGTCGGCAATCCGAAGCATGCGAAACAGTTGCGCTCACAATAATTGTCTGCTGTATCGCCTTTGTTTTAGTAGCCGTCGCGGGAATACGCCCGTCATGAGTAATATCGTCTCTAAAATCCCTACGATTACAAAGACAAGCAGAAAATTCTACATGAATATTATTCCGATTCATGACTTCGTGGTGGTCTTATATGCTTATGCCCAGTTCGTCAAAAGTAAAGGCTTGAAACGAAAACGGAAAAAGGATCTCTGTCGGCTGTTTCATCACCGAATAGCAGAACATGCGGATTATTTCACGTCAAATCCGGCATTGATAAGTGCCTACCAATTTTGCACTCGCTTCCTTTTGTTCGTTTTGAAAAAATATTGACAAACCCCCTGCCTTGTTGTAGAATACAGTCACGAGGAAAAAGCCTTCGAGGCTTTTTGGATGGGGCATGTTACGGCATACCCCTTATTTTTATTTGTGGGCGCGGTGTTTGTCAATACGACAAAGCAACCGCGCCTTTTCTATTTCTACTATTTTGCCGACGTCGGCAAAATAGCAAAGTTCGTACCAATACGCACTATTTCAGTTGTTGCAAATTTTACAACAACTGAAATAGCAATATTTATAAAATGAATATTGCTACAGAAAGGAGAAAGAGATGGAGTACAATTTCAGCGTTAGAAAGCGCGGTAACAAATGGCACTTAGTGTGCAGTTATAAAACGGCCGACGGCTGGAAGCAAAAAACAAAAGGCGGCTTCGCGCTTCGCAAGGACGCTATGGCTTGGGAGGGAAAGGAATCTCTGATAAAGGAAATAAAAAAAGCCGAGGCCGTTTCCCCGACGTTTCAAAATATCACCCTTCGCGGCTTTCTTGAGTTTTACATCGCCGAGCACCCCACGCTTGCCTACAATACCATTGCCACCTATAGGACGTCTATTGACGGCTTGCCATATATCGCCAATAAACCGATAAAAGATATTTCTTTGCTCGCCATCATCAGCGCTCTTCGCGCGTTGCAGCATATGCCCGGTAAATTGAAAACGGCGCGAACATTATTAAAAACGCTTTTTTCCGCTGCCGTCATGTACAACGCCATCGCGAAAAATCCGCTGGTTGATTATAAATTTCCGCAAATAAAAAGTGACAAAGAGAGCAAGCGCCTCCGCGTCTTTACGGACGAGCAAATCGCCGACGTGATGAGACGCGGCGCGGATGACGAGCCGTCCTTAATAATGGCCATCGCCGCTGCCACCGGTATGCGAGCCGGTGAGATACTCGGTCTTAAATGGAGCGACATCGATTTTGTCGCAAGCCGCCTGACGGTCAATAAGCAGTGGAAACGGATCGGGCGCGAAAACGGAAAAACGATATACGGCTTTGGCAACGTCAAAAGCAAAAACGGAAACCGCACTCTATTTATACCGCCGTCCTTGATGCGTGTCCTGATAGAATATAAGGCAAGCCATCCCATCAATATCAGTGGCCGCATTGCAACAATAGACACCACGTCGAGCTTAAATTATCGCGTCGAAACTCGCTACCCCAACCACTCGATGCATGACTTCCGGCACACATTCGGCACGCGTTTATCCTTGACGTGTCCAAACGTCTCTATCCTCGCGGCAACTCTCGGCGACAGCGAAGAAACAGTGGTTAAGACGTACTTGAACTACAGCGAAGAAATGCGAAAGGCGGCCGAAACGCACATAGCGGAAATGTTCTCATGAAATTTATTGCCACTTTTATTGCCACTTCCGTGCGAAATCGCATAAACAAGCGGAAAATTAGGTGTTTGATTATATTTTTTAATTATATGGCATCTCGGCAAAAAAAGCTACAAAAAGATATATTTTGCTATTTTTCGGACAAAAATGCCTTTTTGTGTCTTTTGGCGCGTCAGGAAAAACTATAAAAAGCTAAATTTCATTTGCCACTTTTTTGCCACTTTTGACATTAAAAGGGCAACGAAACGCAAAAATTAAAAGCGCCCATCTCTGGACGCTTTTAACTCGCTTACTCATGCACTATTTCGCTTTTATTCTTCCGGAATGTCTATTCCGGCCTTCCGGAGTTCCTCTTTCTGCCAATCTCTCAGGTCGAATTTCGGCATCGGCTCGTCGCCGTAGTAAATCGCCGGTGTGATATTGATGATCGAAAGTGTGCTGTCGTATATGTCGTGATATTCTTCGCCGTCGTATTCCCAGGTGGTGCCTTCTTCGATATCTTCTTCCGTCGCCGGTGTCGCTTCTACGAGCCAGACTTGCGCCCACTCTTCCTCGCCGCGTCTTTGCGCGTCGGCCATGTGGCGGATTTCAAATCTCGTGAGACGAGTCTGCACCATATCAAGCGCGCGCTCTTCCAAGAGACCTTCGCCGACGACTGCATGTGATTCTGTGGCGCCTGACATTTCGGCGAAAATTGTGAAAACTTTTTTGCTTGCCATTTTGTTTACTCCTTTACGAAAACTTAATCCGATTCTTTTTGCTGTCCATACAGCCGCTCCATTCCGGCGCGAGTGACGAGCCATGTCCGGCCGGACTTGCGGAACTCCTCAGGACGGAAGCCGTTTTTCACGCGGCCTTGGCAGTTTTGCTTCAGCGCGTTTGGCGTAATACCCCAGCGTTCGCCCGCCTCTAGTGTTGTCATCACATCCTCAAGCTCCACGCCACAGCCTCCATCCGATATATCCACCAATCACAAGGCCGCTGATCAGTGCTTCGACGGCCACTTTGTCCCACGCGAGCGCTGACAATCCAAGCACTGACGCAGCAATAACCACTACATCACATGTTTTCATTTCGCCCCTCCTTTTAATCGACGCGAAATTCTTCGCCGTATTTTTCTTTGTGCGCTTTGCAATACGCTTCTAAAAATTCTTCTTCGCTGCAGGGCGCCATTTCGCGGTGCAGCTCTTCGCGAATATCATCATCCATTAAGGCCTCCGCCGCGACGTACGAAATTTCCTGTCCATTGAGATTCACGATTTTGTTTGCCATTTTGTTTTCCTCCTACTTATGGTATAATGAGGGTGTTGAGAGGGCTCCTTGCCCTCTCTTCCCTCGGCTTTTCTCATCGCTCACTTATTTGCGCTTGCGGCGATGGAAGAGCCCTTTTTCGTTGAGCCACATCGTTATGATCGGTGAGGCTAACGTTGCAATGATTGATAGAAACCATTGCCAATCGGCTTTTTCGATTTGCATTTTTTATCACCTCCTCTCTTTCCTTTCTGTACCTATTATACCACACTAGGGGTATGTGTCAAGCGCTTTTTGAAATTTTTTTATAAAATTTTTTCGCTTATCCATGCGCTTTTTGCGCTTTGGTAAAAATTTTTTATATTTTTCGCAATAGAAAAACGGCACAGGTCATTTCTAACCTGTGCCGTTTTTCTATTTTACACACGCCCACACGACCGCTCCAATGGCGACCGCTGCCCATATGTTCCGCTGCCTATTCTTGACGGTCTCCTTGCGTTTCTGCTCTTTCTCGTATTCTTGCAAGGATGCTTCGGCTTTCTGCAATGAGTTCACCGTCGCTTCGTTCGAGTCGCTCAAGAGTTTCAGCCGTGCGTTGGCTGTCGCTAACTGCGCCTGCAGCGTCTTCAATGATTCCTCTTTGGTTTTCGAGTTCTCGGCTAGCGTTTCTAAGTTCCGCTCGAGCGTCGCCAGTTCCTCCTCCGTCACTTGGTACGTCATCGCGTAGGCCGGGGGATAGCAGGACGGCAGCAGCAAGCAGAAGAGTAACAAGGCAAAAGCTGAGAGCAAGAGTTTTCGGTGATTTAACCATCTCATGCTGCCCTCCTCAGTGCCACTCATTCATGTCGTAGTAGGCGCCGTCGATTTCATAGGCGTCGGTGTACTGCCAGCCTTTCAGGGTGTTTCCCGGGAAATATTCCGCAAAGTCGCAAGTCCGGTCGTACTGCGCGCACCAATATGGAACGTAGTCTGCTAGGGCTTTGACGTCGATATTGTCGATAAAGGTGTAGAGGCTTGCGTAGATGCCGGCGCTGTAATCGCGATGATTGCAGGCCGTGATAAAGGCGGAGCATATCGCGGTGACGTCGGCTTTTTTGAGGCGCAGGACGTCGTCTTCTTCGACGTCGTACCAGATGCCGAGCTTCGGTGCGCCGTGGCCGAGCTCCTCGATGGCGTTTAGGACGACTTCGGCTTCTTCTTTCGCGCGGTCCGTGGTTTTGGCGTGGGTGTAGCAGTAAACGCCCCACAGGAGGCCGTGCGCTTCGGCTGCGGCGATTTGGTCGGCGTAAAGATCGGCCAGGTCGCGACCTTCGGAAATTTTGACGATGACTCCCTCGACGTGATGCGTCTTGATCACGCTATCCCAGTCAATTTGGTCATTCCATCCGGAAATATCCATGACTTTCATTTTTTTTCGCTCCTTTCTATTTTTCTTTTGCTTTGACTTCCGCCGCGTCCGGCCGCCCGTCTCGATTTTTGTCCACATGGTAAACCGATAGAAACGTGACGGCAGCGACAACGGACACGGATGTGTACTCTCTAAAGAAACTGATGAGTATCGTGATGTCCGGCGTTCCGGTCATGTACCACTGATAGCTCCAGCCCGCAATAAGTAAGAGGGTGATGATGGCTAGGCCGGAGCCGTACAGGCAGACAATACGCATGCTGTCTTTAGCGGTGCCTCGCTTGGCCTTGGTGATGTTTCCGGCGGCTTTGGTGAGGTGGCCTTTGAGCTTGTCTAGCATGACTCCTCCTTTAGCTTCCTTTTCAGGAGCGGCCGGATGTCTTCTATCATCTGTGTCGCTTGGCCATTTCCACCCAGGCTGTGGTATCGTTCGTAGATTTCCTCCGCCAGGTCTTCGTCCTCAAGGCCGATGTAGCCTTTGGCTAAAGACTCTAGGTACAGCTCTCTCAGGTTGCATTTCAAGAGCGTCCGCAATGACTCTTCGATGAGCGCTCTGTTCTTGCGGAGACTCTGCACTTTGTTCCAAAGGAAACCGACGGCGATACCCAGCAAGGTCGGGATGTAATGGATAATGCCCGCAAGCAAGGCTTCCATGTTCTCCGTCATTCAGCCTTCTCCAACTCTTCCAGCTCTTTCTGCGCCGCGTTGATTTTGTCTCTTATGCTCTGACGGTCTGCCAGCAAGGTATCCGTGTCGTAGGGGTCTTTCTCGCCCTTGAGCCGTGCCTCGTAAGTTTTCACGATTTTATAATCGCCGATTGCCGAGTTTTCGCCCGAAAGCTCCGACTTGAGATTGATGATTTCCTGCTGAAGGATTAAGATTTTTCTTTGCTTTTCGTCCATGATGATTGTCTCCTTTTGTAAAAATCCATAGACTTTAGAGTTTTGTAGGCGTTATCCCGTTTCTTATCGCCTCGCCACGCGCGGTACTGGTTTTCGTACTCTTCGGCGGTCATGTCTCCCGCCGTGACTTTCTGGGCGAGTTTCTTGAGTTTGCGCCGCTCTCTTTTGGTGACGTCTTTCGGGATTTTCTTGATGATTTTTCCCGTCGACGTCAGGATGTAGCGGGTTTTCAGCCACGTGAAGCCGTGACTGAGCTTGACTATCTGCGTTTTCTTTCGGTTGACATAGATGCCGAGCCGCTTGGCAAGTGTCTCGATATCCCGCAGTAGGTCGCGAAGGAACACTTTATCTGGGTGCAGGACGATTCGGTCGTCCATGTAGGCGTCGTAGCAGTGTACCGATTTGACTGTTTTCACGTATTGGTCAATCAGCGTCGGATACAAGATGCCGATGATTTGAGATATCGGTGCGCCGATGCCTAGAGATTTCTGCATCATTCTGTCACCCGTCAAGCGTTCCTTTGGAATTTTGACGTATTCCAGCGAGTTAAAAACTTCGTCCATGAGGTCATGCTCCGTATAGGAAATGTCCACCTCGTAGGTCTTTAGGATTTTCTTCGCCAGATTCGTCAGTTCCTCGTCTCGGAAAATAGTCTCGAGCTGTCTGATGGCGTCCTCGTGTCGGATGTTGTCAAAGTACTTTGAGAAATCGACAATGAGCGCATAGCCTTCTATACCGTAGCGCCGATAGTGCCAGCGTAAATGCTCCTCGAAACGGCGTCTCGTAAAAGATAGCCCTCTGCCTTTCAGCCCTGCGCCGTTGTCATAGATGATGTGCTCTTTGACTTTTGGAATTATCACGCCGTCGCACAAGGCGTGCTGTAATACCGCGTCTCGCGGGGTCATGGATTTCACGAGCCGCCTGTGTCCGTTTTCGTTGATTTCAAAAACGGAGCCTTCCTGCGGTTCGTAAGTTCCCGTCTCGATTTCTCTTTTTAGCTTGGCGATTTCCGAAAGCCGATTCAAGAGAAATGCCTGTGATTTGTACTTCCACCCTGAGGATTTCGCCAATTTCTTAGCGGCTTCAAGGTATTGATTTACTGTGATGTTCATGATGTTTGAGATATGCCACGCCGATAGCGGCAATATCCGTAGATAGCCGCGTCATGGCATTTGTTTACCATTTGGAAGGATACACACTCATTCCCTGCTCCGATGTCTGACTTTTAGTCTCTTGATATCGTCTGAGAAGCGGGCGCACGCCCCCGACATTCGAGGCGTTGTTGTTGTTGGCATTGCCATTCTCGCTGGCATTGGCGAAATTCGACGAGTTCGCGATTAGCGTGTACCCCATGATATTATTCCAATTTCGCCCTTCTTTTATTGTCTGACTTGCGCCAGCCCTTGAGTAGAGCGATTTCCCTGTCTACTGCTTCTGCATACTGTATTAGCTTTTCTGCCTTGACTGGCAAGATGTCAGCCGCCAGCTCTAATTCCTGTTTGAGACTTTCGCAATCTGCAATCGCTAAATCTTGCGCGTTTCTCCGTAGGTCGGCTTCGGCTTTCGTCGTCGCCCAGATGGTGTAAGCCTGCGTGATGTGTTGCATCATGCGGCTAAGGCTCTTTAGGATGCCGTCTCGGACGTGCTCTATCATCCAGAGGGGATAATCGTCTATCACTTTTGTTTCGCCGTATTTTTCGAGCAGTTCGGCAAAAGTAATGGCGTCTTGCGGCTCCCATTTCTTCGTGCAAAATCTCGGCTCGCGGATTCTTGGCTTTACGCCAAAATCTCTGCCCATCAGAAATATGAGTTGCCTTCTGAGTTTCACGGCGTTCATGTAAAATTCGAGCTTAGACAAGCTGCGGTTTCGTGCTAATACAGACATGTTGTCTCCTTTCTAAAGCGCCCCACAAGGGGGCGCAGACAGGGTCAGCGGAGCAGGAAATACGGGCGCACGCCCCCGACATTGGAGGCGCCGCTGATGATGGCACAGCCATACTCGCTGGCATTGGCGAAACCCGACAAGTTCGCGACGTCTCGGAGCCAGCACCAATAGGCTCTTGTAAAGTTCTGACCGTATCTAAAGATGGCAAGCTGTTTATTGCAATCGCCTTCTTCTTGCCCCGAGGACGCCATCGGGTGATTGCCATACATCATTGCCTGATTGGGGATGTTGACCTTGACCGTTGTCCACAGTGAGCCGCTCCAATCCCAGTAGGCGCTGCCCGTCCAGCATGCTCCTGCGGATGAGGCGGCGTTGGCGTTCATGCCGTTTGTCAGTATTTCCTTGTGCTCTAAAACGTGTGCGCTTCCGAAGGCGTTCACGATTCCCGTGACATACAGCGGTATCGTGGTTTTCCACATATAGCTTCCCTGATAGCCGCCAGCCGTGGTGTTCGTGCTGTTCATATAGCTCGTGCCGAGATTGTTCTCTGGTATCATCACGACATGGTGCGCCGTGGTTTCCGTACTGCCGCGGTGCAGGTGATAGTCCAAATCTGCCACGAGCCACTTTACGTTGCTGTAGGTCGTGCCGTTGACCGTCACGGATTTCGTGATGTAGTCGCCAGGGAAAATATCATCAAAGGTACCAGCGGCGATGGCAGTACTCATGCCGCCGGAGTTAAAGTAACTTGTCAAGTCTTTGCCACGGTAGATGCTGTTGTGTGATGCCGCCGTTTTGGGCAAAATTTCAGCCAAAAGCTGTGTCTTTAATGCTTCAAACGTGATGGCCTGCGTTTCATTCGTGCCTTCCGCCAGAAACAGGTCGGTGTCTTCCAGTGTTGCCACTTCGGGCAAATTGGTGATTGGGATTCCTGCCATTTTTTTATCCTCCTAAAAAACTTACAAAACTTTTTTTGCTGCGATGACGTCGCCGTCCGTTGTTCCCAGTAATGCGCCGTCAATGTCGCCTGTGATGGCAATGCCTGATTGGACCGTGACGCCGCCATTCCACAAGGCGTCCGCGTCGATGTAGTCCCATTCCACGCCGGAGGTGTCGGTAAGACGCACGATGTCCACGTCCGCATAAGACGCTCCGGCAATCTTGATCTTGTGCGCCATACTTTACCTCACGCGATGGTTAATACTTTGGTGGTGCTGTCCTGTGTGACTTTGACGAGGGTGAGACTCCCTGTGATTTTCTGCCCTGCGACGTATGCCGTGCTGCCTGTGACAATGGTCGATGCCGTCGCGGTCGCGTCTGAGGTGTCGACAACGGTCGAGGAGCCGGACACGCCCAAGATGGTTACGCCGGATTTGATGTTCGCGGCAATAATTTTCGCCTTTTCGGCTGCCGCGATGGAAACTGTGCCCGTCCCGTCATGATAGCCCTGTTTAATCTTGATGCTGTCGGCAAGTTTGCTGATGGTCTCGGTCTGCGCTCCGTTATTGGCCATGGAGCCCGTGACCGAGCCGGACGCGCCGTAAGCAGTCTTTCCGGTCAAGATATCAGCTGCGACTGCCGTGGCGTCTGTGGTGTCGCGGAAAATGGCGGTGCCTGTCCCCGTCGAGAGAGGGATGACAACTTCCGGCACATTTTCGTATGTTGCATTATTAATCTTTACACTCTTGCTCATTTTTTGTCTCCTTTTTTAAGAAACCATAATCTTTGTCCCGTCATAAGTGATGAGGCCGTAGCACTGCGGGATGGGCGCCACGGTTACCTTTCTAAGGCCGTCATATCCGGCGGAAGGAATCACAATTTGCTCTTCGCCGGATGGTGTGACTGTGCTTTCTTCCAGCCGAGCCGCCGCGCCTTTTTCGATGACGCAGTGTAATCGCCTGGTCGATGTCGATATGACGGCTTTCAGTTTTCCTTCCATGCCTTCCTCCTTATTTCGTCACGTCGGCTGTTAAGTGGTATTCTGCGGGTCCAATGGTCTGCACCTCTCCTTCTGCCGTGTGGACTTCAATGTCATAAACGTAATCGCCAAAAGGTAGGTCCCGTGTCATTTCGTGGGTGATATCAATGGCGCCGTTTTTGACTTCCTGTTGAAACAAATATTCCACGTCTTTCAGCTTCTTCTTGACGGAAAACATAGCGGTGTAATCTGTGACTTCTTCGCCGTCCTCGTATTGGATGGTGACGTTCAGCCTAGCCGTGTCTCCTCGCGTGTGGTAAATGTTGCTCCCGATGATCTTAAACATATCGGCCACCTCAGCCTTCGGGGGCTGTTTCTTCCGCGACTGTCGCAATGAGGGCGTTCTTCATGGCTATAGCGATTAGGGCTTCCACGTCGGCTCTCGTGACAAAGCCTGTCTGCGGAACGGTGATGTCTACCTCGTCGGCTGTTTCGACGTCAATCTTGATAGTCCATTCTTTATCATATGGACCGCTTGACGCAGTGTCGATGGCGCTCGGCATATCGTAGTAGTGGGCGCAATACAAAATTTCCCCTTCGTCCGGGTCGGTGGCATACAGGCCTAGTTCTCTGACGTAAAAAGCATTCTCGATGGACGCATTAGAAATGGTGCCTCTTACTTCGCAGGAAGCCCCGTCCGCCAGAATGAGCGAAATAGGAAAATCTATCACTCTTTTTACTAAATCGTTCATTGTGGCGTAATCTTTTTGCGTGGCGACATAGCCCTCTCCAAGCGCCATTTTCGTAAATGCATATTTGCATTTTCCGGCCATGACTTTTGCTTGTAATGCTTTTCCTTTGTCTGTAATCATGTATCCCATATGTGACCTCCTTAGGCAATGCGCTGCCAGACGTTGACAGCAATGGATGCGGGTGTGATATCTAACGGCTCGCCTGAGCCGAGCGCTTCTGTCTGCCCTGTGTGGGTGTGGCTTCCGCTGTATCCCGTCTTCGCCGCGCGTTTGAGATTGTTGTAGGGGCGATTGTCCCCGTAAGCTAGCCGCGTCTTTTCCGGGTCTCCTCCGCCACCGTTCGTGGTATCAAAGCCGATTTCATCCAAAAAGTCCGAGGCGGCGTGTTGATGGTTTCCGGCACTGTCGGTCGATACGGAAATCTTGTCTTTCGGCAAGTTCTTTCTGGCAATCGTCGCTTGATTCGAGCCGTAGTTTTTGCCGACTTCGTAGCCGTCCCCTGCCGTGATGAGCGCCTTGCCGCTGCCCATCTTCTGCCACGTGGTGGTCGGCCATAAATCATTCGGGTCGACGCCGTTAAAGAGGAGCACTGACGCGCCCACAGGATAGACTTGGTCGATGGTCAGTGCGTCTTTCTTCAGAAGATACAAATCACTGTCGGCCGAGATGGTGATTTCCGCATCTCCTACCGCCAGATGGACCGTGTAAATCTGATTGAGTTTCGACGACGCGCTGTAAGCAGGCACATAGTTTCCGTCCAGCTTCGCCACGGCAAAGAGCGTTTCCTCATTGCTTTCCGGGTCTTTTACATACAATCCGGCTTCCCGCGCGTAATATCCCTCGGTGAGCGCATCGTTTCGGATGGCGGCCGATACTTCCATACTGCCGTCTCGCTGTGTGATGCTGTTGATGAGGAGATTCTGCTTTGCTTCCACGAGAGCCGTCAGCGCCCGCAGCTCCGTTTCATCCTCCGGCAATACACCGTCTCCCAGCTTCAGAGAGGAAATTTCAATCATCGTCCCGGCAATCCCGAGCCGCAAGATTTCATTTCCTCGCTTGGTGAGATAATATTTGTTGATTTCAATCGCCATACAATACCTCCGTATCAAACTCGCCTGCGACGGCGTAAGCCTTTATCCCGCCTGACAATTTCGCATCATACGGCGCGGCGCGGATGTCGACGTATTTTGTCAAGACTGCGCCGATGCCGATATAAATCGGTGCGTCACAATCCGCTATCAACTCGATTTCGCGTGTCAGCGTTTCTTGGTCGAATTCGGATGTCACGGCGATCAGCTTGCAGGATTCTTCCGTTTTGTACTCGATCCCGTCCATCCATGAGCGCACATTCTTCGCGTCCGTCATTGCCTTCATGAGAGCGCGCAGCTCGTCCATGCTCGGAATCGCGCTTGTCGTGACAGCCTTGAAGTGATACGGTTTCCCGTCATAATCAAACCATTCGACGATTTCCGCATTCTTCGACGCTAGGGCGGCCGCTTCCTTGACCGCCCACATCGTCCCTTTGTAGCGGTGATAACGTATCGCGGTCTTGACGGCGTTCCGCTTCGTCTCGATGTCGGCGGCGTCGTCGTAAATGTCCATGTGATATTCCCACGCGAGCGCATCCAGTATGTCCTCCGGCAATTCGTCGATACGCGACAAAATCAAAATGTTCCGGATGTTTCCCGTGACGTCATTGATGGATGCGTCCAATGACTTTGCGACATTTTGCACCGTCTCATCTTTGGCGATGGAGAACGGGGCAATCTGTAAGAGTTCAGCGTCATCGATTTTCATTCGTCATCGACCCCCTGATACGTCACGCTCACATTCTCGGCCGTGGCGATTTTCGCATTGCCTATCACCGTGATTTCCGGCGATGTGACGTCCACTTTCGCCGCGCCCGCTTTCACCATGAGAGAGCACAGCTTTGACGGGTCTAAGTCGCGACCGAGTTTTGCTTTCTGCCAGGTGGCGTATTCTGTCACGGCGGCATTGACGGCCGACTGGATCGCGCTTGCGTTTGCCGCGTCGGCTTTGGCAATCTTGTAGGAAACTTCGATGTCGTAATTTAAGACGTCCGGCGCGAGCACCACGACCTTGTCCGTGAGCGGCCGGACCTTGTCAGCGTTGCACACGGCATAGACGTCATCTAAGATTTCCTGCTCCGGTATCGCGCCGCCGTCCAAAAGTGGATAAATATTTACCACGCCCGGCGTCGGCGATGTCACAAAGACGTCGGCAATCTCCGCGTTCGCCGTTTTCGCCCAATATTCATACGCGCCGTAGCTTCCGGCGTTGGAAAATTTCTCCGGCGCTTGGTGGATGCGTTCGCGGAAATTCTCATCGTCTTCTGTATCCGCGCCGACCGCCGTCACGGTCGTATTCGTCACGGCGTCCACGTACGCCACGGGGTCGACAATCTTATTCAGCTCGCCCACCGAAAATCCGTTTCCTCCGCTGCCCGTTTCCAGGCAAGAGGCGGCCACGGTGCCGGTCACCTCGCCGGCGGGGATGGACAGTGCCTCATCGGTCGCAAAATACACGGTCTCGCCCTTATTCGTGACGCGCGTACCGGCGGGGATGACGACGCCGACTTCATCCGTCGACAGCGTGAAGGTGAGCGTCGTCTCCGCCGCGCTTGCCGGAATGCGTATCACGTCCAAGAGCACGCCGATGTGGTCGAGATAATCTCCCGTCGCATACGCCAATAGATTCATCTTTCCCGCGAAATTGATAAGATTTCTTTGTAAAATCAGCTCGCTCGCAATCGCCAGCAAAAAGAGACGCACGGGGTCGCCGTCCGCGAGCGTTCGTCCCGATATCGTCTCATACTGCTTGATGATTTCCGCTTTGACGGTCTCCTCGTCCGCGTCGCAAAATGCAATGTCCGCCAAGTCATACATCGATAGCCACCTCCAACTTTGGCGTTAATTTCCCGTCGGTATCGGCGGTAAATGAAATAGAGGAAACGGTCGCACGCGGCTCGTATTCTCTGACGGCGCGGATGATTTCCGATGAGATCATCGCCTGCGCTTTCGCCGTCGGCTTGTCCACATAGCTCGCGTCAATCCCGAAATCTCGATCCAGCGGTACGGAATATTTCACGGTCGAAATAATCGTCCGGACATTTTGCAGAATTTCTTCTACTTCCGTCTCCGGCGCAAAATCGACGCCCTCCAGTTTCCCGATCAAATATCGCGCTTTCATATGGCAATTTCCTCCGCGTATTCTTTCAACGTGACGGAGCAGGAAATACTGATTGGTGTGCCGAAAGCGCCCCATTGCGTCACACTTTCGGAGACGTCTGTCACCACCCAGAGCGTATTTCCTATCACGTCCGTCCCGAGCACCAAGGGGACCGTCTCGCCCGTGTCTCGCAGTTTCTCCAGCCGTTTCACCTCATCGGCGGGGATGACGCCCATATCGGCGCGAAGGAGCATTGTGAAAGAAATTTCCGACTGCCCCGCGCCCAGAAATTCGGATATCGGCTTTTTGCCGATGATGTCATGCGTCACCCACCTGGCGGACGCGCTTTTCTGGTAGCCGTCAAACGTCCGGACGCAATAGCGCGACGATAAAAAGGGAATGCTTCCCAAGAAACCGACAATCAATCGAATCACCCTCCTATCGAAACATTCGGCGAGCCTTCCGCCACACTGCCGCCGCAGGAAACGGCGTCACCCACGCGCCCGGCGGGGATGGCGTCAATGGAAACGGAAGACGAGCCGGAAGAAATATTTCCCACGTGCGGCGCATGGTCCGGGCAAGAATGCGACGCGTAAGGATCGCCCACGCGCCCCGCGCCCTTGCCATTGATGAAAACGTCGCCCGATGCGCCCGAAAGCGGGACGCCCGGACACGCATCGTGACCTGTATTGTTATCACCCAATCTCGTCGCGGCCGGCATGGTCCCTCCTAATTGATATCAATCTTCGGCGCCGTCAGTTTCAAATGACTCGCCGCGTGGATGGAAATCTCGCCATGGTCGTATCGGAAGAAAGAACCGTCCGCAAAGCGTATTTCTCTTACGTCCGGATCGGTTTCTTTCGGCGGCGCGGCTTTTGTGTAAAATGCACCGAGGATAAAGCCCGCATTCAGCCCGTGTCCCGACGGATTCGGCAAGAAAAGACACAAGACTTGCGTGCCGACTTCCGGCACCCAGTAGCCCGCTGTCGCCGCCGCGCCCGTCTGCAATATCGGAAGTTCATCGGAGACGACGTCCTCTTTGTCCGGAAACGTCACCCGCGCCCGGCAAGTTTCCCCGTTCACACTCGACACCTTCCCGACGCGGACGAGATTTCTGTATTGATTAGTATCCATCAAGGCACCTCCGCAATTCCAGCGACGTCGTGTAACCGCTGCCGATGTCGTGCGACGCCGTCACGATGATGTATTTCCCATCAAACGCACCGAAGCCCGTCACATTGACGCAAGCCGACGCGAGCAGCTCGATATTTCCCACCAGCTCGGCGCTCATCGTGTATTCGCCGCTGTTCTTTTCGCGGAGCCGTTTCTTCGCCAGCTTCTCCGCCTCGGCCACCGTCTTTACCTGTTCTTTGACTTCGAGCGTCTTGCCCTCTTTCTTCGTTTCGTCCGTGAAAGTCGCCTCTATCGTCTCGCCGCTTTCCGTTTCCGTATATTTCACGTGGCACGCTTTGTAGATGTCGCGCGTCGTAGCGTGGAAACGGTAGCTCTTAATGGTTTCTATGGCGCCCGCCGCGCCGCTGCCCGGTTTGGCCAAGGTCGCGATAGCGTCTTTTTTCTCGTAATCCGTCTCGTCGAAAATGACGAGCTGTCCGTCGTGGATCTTGAGCGCCAGGCCGTGATCGCCGCAAAGTTTCAAAAGAAATGCCAGGTCGCTTTCCTCCGTCTGCTCGATGCGGTCCGGCGTGGGGTTTTCCTCGGTATCGAATACCAATTCCAGCCCGGCGCCGTCCGCGATGTCTTTTGCGACGGTCTTGAGCTCCGCTTTTTCCCACGAACGCGTCCGCTCCGTGCCGCGCAGCGTGTTTCCGTCCGGCACCGATACGGCCTTGATGGAAACCTCCGACGGCGGAGCGCTCGCCTCTATCGTATCAATCGCAAACGTCCCGAGCCGCGTCACGGTCGTGCCGGAAAGAGAATTGTCCCAATTCGTCAGCTGTAGGGAAATATCCAGCGTCGCGCCGCGATCCGGAAACCATGACGCCATCCACAGCCCGGCGCGGTCTTCCAATTTCAATTCGATATCGTCGGCGTATCCGGAAAGATTGTCCGTGTATGACAGACTTTTGAGATACGGCCTAAGGTCCGCGCTGATATCTTTGCCGTCGTATTTCACAATCGGCACAATCTGCCGCGGCTTCATCCGCGCCTCCACGGCGGGAGCTTGGATGTGCTCTCTGCCTCGTAGGTCGGAACGGTCAAGACGACGCCGGCCGAGAAAATGGCGATGTGTCGGTATTCCGGATTCGCTTCCAAAAGCGCCGTCATGCCCGCTTCCGTCCCGTATTGCGCCTTGGCAATCGCGTCCCACATGTCGCCTTGATTTGTCGTGTAATTAGGCATACGCCACGCGCCTCCCGTCCGTCTGAATTTCCTGTAGCATTCGTTTCAGCTCGCGCATGGAAATTTTCGCAATCTCCTGCGCCACGTTTCCGTCGCCCGAGACATTGATTGTCGGATTGAAATTGATAGAAACGTTTCCGCCGCCCAGCGGATTTCCCATAATGCGATTCGTCTCGGCGAGAAGGCCGATGTTTCGCGCCGACGGCGTATGCGGAATGGCCGACTCGCCGCTTTCTTCGGCAAAGGTCGTCAGGAAAGCGCCCTTGCCGTAGATGCCGCCGGAGGCATTCTGCGCGACGTCCACGCCGCCGCCTTTCACCGTATTCACTATCGCGGTAATGGGCGAAGAGAAGAATTGTCTCACGTTATCCCAGCCGGTTTTCAGCCAGTTGAAAGCTTCTCCGAATTTTTGATAAATGCCATCAATGAAGGTCTGAATAGCCGCCGCCGGGTCATTCCATAAAAGCACGAACCATTCTTTGATGGCGCCCCAGTTTTGGTAGATGAGATTCGGAATGGCAAAGAGAGGATTCCATTCCAATATAAAATTTCCTATGGCCGCAATGGGACCATTCCAGAGATTCACGAAAAACTCTTTGATGGCGCCCCAGTTTTGGTAGATCACGTACCCCACGGCTCCGAGAGCAACAAGTCCGGCGATGACTAATCCGATAGGTCCCACCAAAAAGCTAAACGCACCGATGGCACCTTTGGCGAAGCTAAATATTTTCCCTATTCCTTCAGCAGCTCCAACGAAATCTTTTATCGCCTTACCCATTCCGACAACTTGCATTACGGAACCGGCTACAGAAGAAATCGCGCCAACCGCGCCGACAAAACCGGCGACACCGACCGCCGCACCGCCAAGAAATGCTGTAAGCCCTGGAAATTTTTTAGCAAAATTCCCTATCAAAGACGCACCGTCACTAAACAATCGGATTAACGGCGTCATTGCCGGAATTAAATCATTTCCGATGGCAATCTTTAACGCTTTCACGTTGTTTTCTGCCAATTTCAGTGCGTTTTTGGTGGTTTTACTTTTGGCTGAATACTCGCCCTCCATGCTTCCGGCGTATTGCGAAGCGTCTCCTACCATGTTAAAATTATTTTCAAGAGAATCTAATGTCGTAAGCAGCGGCGAAAGAGCTTCGATAGATTCACTGCCGAACAAATCTTTCAATGTGGCCGCTTGCGTATCCTTATCGAGCCCTTGAAGAGCTTTGAGGACAGCCATGATGGAGCCTTGTGCGTCTTCTTGCATGGCCTTTGCTAAATCTTTTGTGGAGAATCCCAGCTTTGCAAACGCTTCTTTTTGTCTGTTCGTCGCACTTTCGCCGGCCGTTAATCCCAAAATGAGGTTTTTAATGCCGGTCGACGCGATTTCAGCCGGTTTCCCTGTCCCGACAATGGCCGATCCGAGCGCGGCGACTTCGCCCGCTGCCAGACCGCCGACTTCGCCCAGGGGGCCGATGCGCGTCACGACTTCAGCTATTTGCCCGGCGGATGCCGCCGAAGTGTTTCCGAGGTAATTGACTTTGTCCGCCAGTGACTCTACTTCTTTTTGATTCATTTTGAAAGCCGTGCGCCATTTGGCCATCATGTCCCCCGCTTGATCGGCGGTCGTGTCGAACGCGATCCCCATCTTAGCGGCGCTTTCGGCAAAGCCTAATAAATCCTCGCGCGCGATCCCTGATTGTCCGCCCGCTGCCACGATGGCCGCGATTTCATCGGTGGTCATGGGAAGCGTTTTAGATAGCTCAATGATATCGTCGCCCATCTCCTTAAACTGTTGCGGCGTGTCGAAGTCTACGACTTTGCGGACGTCGCTCATGGCATCTTCAAAAGATATGGCATCTTTGCTGATTTCGAGTAAAGCGCTTCCTATATTTCGAGATGCGGTCATTGCTTTTTGCCCGAATCCCGATAGAGCCTTCCCGCCGAATACTGTTGTGACGTTCTTGCCGAGATTGCGTAAATCTACTTTTCCACCGGCTAAGCCGATATCCTTTATTTTCTGCTCCAAGCCGGAGAGCATTTTCCCGGCTTCTCCGAAGCTTGCACTGAAATTGGAGCCTAAGTTTGCGTTGATTTCAAACTTAAATTCCATTGTTTTTGCCATTGTTTCACCTCTGTTTCTTGATTAAAAAGGAGGGGTCAATATGTACGCGTGTTGGTTTGGATTTTGGGGCGGTTTTTTTCTCGTTTTGGGCATCCAATCGGTCATTGTCGGTTTCGGCGCGTGCTTAGGCGCGTTCCTCGGCGTCATTCCGTCTCTCTTGTTGGAAGCCGCCGGCGCTCCGCTTTCGTTTGATATGTCACAAAACCTGATTTATGCTTTCGGCATCGTTTCCGGTTTGATAACATTCGCCGCCTCCTCTTTTCTCCCGATTCTTTACTGGAAAAAGCTGTACAAGTACCGTCATTGGGCCTGAACGATTTCGGCATAATCAATCATCTCTGAAAGCGGTAAATCTAAGAAAAAAGGAATCGGTGTATACGTAGTTTGCGCCAGCCGTATTGCGATTTGTTTAATCGGCTTGGTCGTTTTTTCCGCGCCGATTATCCGAGTAAAAAACTTGCTGTGAGCACGAGAATATTTTTGAAATCCGCCGCATTCATCTCGAAGACGTCATCCGGCTTGCACCCGATTGCTTTTGCAGCGATGATGGCTTGATATTTCATGCTTGCCAATACTGACGCTTCACTGCTTCCCAGTGCGCGCGCTTCCGCTTCCGCTTGAATCATGTCGTTGCCGGTGAGTTTCTCGAAATCCAGATTGACTGTCTTGACTTCTTTGTCTCCGATTTTGATGGCCTTCTTCAGTGTGATCTCCATTTTGTTTTCCTACCTTTCGTGAAAAAAAATATTGACGCGGCGCGGCGGTCTTCCCGCTTGGCCGCGATGAAAAGAAAAACCTCCAAAAATGCTTCGGAGGTTTCCTTTTTTGTTACTTTTTAGCCCAGGCCGAGAGCCGTGCGGACCTTCGCGAGGTGATCTTCCCCGTCGATGTTGCAAATATAATTGAACTTGTCCAGCTCCAGCACCGTCGAGCCGTCGACGTCTATCTTGATATACGTGACTTCTATCGTATTCTTTGTGTCCGTCGTCGCGCCCATCTCGAGCTTGCCGAGGTCGGTGTTTTTCGTCATGCCGCGCACGACAATCTTCACCGGCACGGGTTTCAGCGTGCTCGTCGCCGGGTCATTCATCTGCACCGCGCCGCGCAGGTCGAGCGCCACGCCCGTCGGTTTCGCCAATACGATATTCGTCTTGGCTAAAGAGCGCCAATTCAGCTCCAATTCCATCGAGCCGAAATGCCCAATCGTCGGACTGTCGATTTCGCCCGCGATCCCCGCGCCCTTCACCGTCTCCGTCACCGCTTCCAGCTTCGGCAGCGTGACATCGGAGACGCCGAGCAAATCGTCGCCGTCTTGATATACTCTGAAGTTAATCAGTTTTTCCGGAATCATGCGCTGCCTCCTTTATGCGAAAAGCGTACTGAAATAATCGGGGTCGTACTCGATGACGTTCTCGATCTCCCGCGCCGGCGTCGGCGGCGTAAAGTACGTGTGAAACTTGATAATCCCGTCCAAAAGATTCGTCGTCGCGTTTTCATCCTCGCGGAACTCCACCCGCGCACCGAGAAGCGCACCGGACGCCACATAGGAATTGAGCCGAATGTTTTCGCTGTCGACAATCGTCTGAATGAGCCGCTTCGTGATAGGCTTGTCCACCTTCGTCCAGTATGTCTGAATGAACGTCTGCGCCTGCCAGTAGAACATCCGCTTGATGGAAATGAAAGCGTCCTTCGCGTCCGTATTCGACGGATAGCAACCCGTCCGATTGCCCCACGCCTTCCAGCCGCCAATGAAATTGAGCGCCGTCACGACGCCCTGGCCGTTCAAGTAATTCGCATTCTCCGGTCCCAGAATGATTTCGTTTCCGTCCGCGTCACACGTCCCCTGAATATTCATCGTCTTATTGGACGGCGATTCATACGGCACATCGTCATTCGACGCATCGACGGAGGAAATCACGCCCATCATGTGGACGGACATGTGATATACCACATCGCCGTTTCTCACCATCGGCCAGCAGACGATTTCATTCTCGCCGACGTAGTTATTGGAATTTTTCCAAGAGGAAACTTCCGTGTACTTCGTGACTTCATCCGCCGGAATGTCCACGAGCACCATCGCTTTAAAATGCTCATTGATATTGAGCGCTTTCGCTTTCATGACGGATTCCACCGCCGGGTTTCCGCTGTAGCCCGGCGCTAGCACCAAGCCCGGGACAAGGCCGGTGATGGGGAATACTTGATTCAGACATTCCAGCCCTTTCGCCTCGCCCGTCGTCGTGTCGATGCCGCCGATGATATCGGAATACGTCACGGCCGACGCGTCCAGCGCGTCATACGTCACATACGCATTCTTCGCTTTCGCCAAGGCGCCGCCCGTCAAAATGCTGATAATCAGCACGCCGTCATCGTCATAGGCTGCCGTGTAATCGGTATCGACGACGCAGGTTGCGCCCTCCGCCGATACTTTTACGACGAGCGTATCCAGCAATACGGCATCTTCCACCGTCGCCGCACCGTCCGTGATTTCCACGGTCGCGGTCTTTTTCGCTTTATGCTTCTTCGAATCCAGTACGTTCACCAATACGACGGGACCGTACCCGTACAACGCGAACTGCGAATACATCGCCTCGCACAATGTGTACTTTTCCCAATCGGCGCTGTAGCCGAAAGCCGCGACGGCCTCGGCGTAGCTGTAGCAAAGTGTCGGGCGATTCGCCGGCGCGGCATCACTGGCCAGATGCACCGGCGCCGTGCCGAAAATGACAGGAAGTCCCGCTGTCGTATTCACGGCCGGGACAATGCTCGTCGGCAATTCAGACACGTATACGCCATGTTTATACCCGCTCATTTATACCTCCTTCGTTCTTTTGGAATACAAATACAGAGCCGTCCCCTTGCGGTTTCGCTCTGCCAGTTTCACGGTGTAACTTTCCACCGGTACAAAAAGATTTGCCATCCACGGATGCGCTTTTATGATCGCGGCAACGTGCTCCGGAAAGCCGCCACAAAACACAGTCGCATGTGCCAGCCGCCCGCTGCCCAGATTCGGGCCGATGTAGATCATCCTGTTTTCTTTAGATACGGTCGAATGTTTCGCCATAATCGATACCCTCCTCTTCGATAAAAGCAATCGTGTACGTCACGGTGATGACGCCCACCCATTCGGGAAACGGCTGCTCGGTCGGTATTTCCGTCTTAAGCGGCAATATCAACCGATTGCGCCCGCCGAGCGTCCGTTTCTTAAGCAATGCCTGTCGGATATGCTCCGCCAGATTGTACAGTGAGCGCCCACCCGAGTCTTTGTCGGCGTCGTAGACGGAAAGCCCAATCATGAGTTTCACATCACTCGCACCGGCCGCGCTGTCATTGGCTTCCGTCGGCACACAATACACGCACGACGGCGTCTCGTCTCTCGACGTTCGCACCGGGGGGAACCCCGCATAAACCTCGATTTTCTTCCTTCCGCTCGCTTGCTTGGCGGAATACTCCGCGACGACCTCTTTGAGATACGCCGCGACATTTTCCATAGATTCGACGATTGTCATTTGGTAAGCCTCCCGAGCTGATAATCAAGTTCATGCAGGAACCGCTGATTCAAAAAAGCGGAGATTTGCGGCGTCAATCTTCCGAGCACTTCCTCATTCCCGATCATGGTGGGGATGGAAGGTCCGAAAGGAGACTTGACAGGATACCTTGCCCCCGTCTTTCTCAGCAAAACGCCTTTATACCTCGCTTTTTCGTTTTGATACAGGCCTTGGACAGGTTTCAGCGCGCCTTTTTTCAAGACTTTCGCCTTCATCGGGCCGCGCCGCGATTTTGTGACTTTGAAAGAAACGAGCGGAAGCGGTGAGCCGGTGGAAACCACGCTCGCGGACAGCGAAGCCTTCGTCGCTTTTTTCTTTTTCAACGAGCTCTTCACGTCGGCCGCTTTCACGATGTAGCGCACGCGCGTTTCTTTGGAAATCAGCGCGGCCGTCTTCGTCACGGTACGGTTGATGGCACCGATGGCGGCCTTCACGGTCTGCTTCGGTGCCGACCGCATCGCTTCTTGTGCCGCCGCTGCCGCTTTCTCGTCAAAGTTGATTTCAATCATCTGTCATTCGCCTTTAGTCGTATCGTCAAAATGCCCATGTTCTCGTCCACGGCATCAACAATAAACGGCTTGTCGTCCACCATGAAGAGCCCTTGTCCACTGACGGGGATTTCGTCTAAATCCTCCGTTCGGCAATGAAGCTCAACCGTGGTGCCGTACAGGTCATAAT
Organism: Acutalibacteraceae bacterium; assembly: GCA_963619995.1. Lineage (GTDB taxonomy): Bacteria > Bacillota > Negativicutes > Veillonellales > Dialisteraceae > UBA1822. The sequence continues at coordinate 23,032 of CAVEYT010000001.1, forward strand.
CGGGATTGGCGCTTTCCGTCAATTTCCCCGACGTGGATATTTCTTGTAGGACGGCGCGACATTGTGAGCCGTTCACGTCGTGCCATTCCGCGAAATCATCTAAATCGATGAAAATATCGCGGTCGTCGGTGACGATTTGGTCATGGAGACTCATTTTCCGGCGTCGAGCTTGACGGAGACGACGCCATTTGCGGAGTCAGCCGTCGCAATGCCGGCGCAGACAGCCGTCGTGGACGTTTCTGCCACGGCCGCATCGGTCTTGGTGTCCCAATAGACAGCTGCGCCCGCTTTGATGGTCGCCGCCGTCGGAAGCCCAAAGACGCCGACGATGGCAACGGAACCCGTCTCGCCGATGGCGATGCTTTCCGTCGCCACGCCGACGACGGAGCCAATCACCAATACCTGATGATAGGCGATATCGGCCTTGGTGGCGTTGGTGTAATCAATCAGGTCACCTTTTTTTTCGTAGCTTGCAATAGCCATTTTTTACCTCCTCGAAAATCACTTGCCGGAGCTCTTGTAGAGAGCGCGGAAATCAAGCAGATTGACGCCGAAATCATGGAAAATCTGATATTTGATGCCGAGCACGTCGGAATCGACAAATGTCCGCATCGTCGGATTTTCCGCGCCGTTCAGATACGTCACTTCAATGCCCGGAAGGATGCCCGGCGCTGCGACGAGATACCATTCTTCGGCGCTCGACAGATTCGGATCGGCGACGACGGTCAATTTGTTCGCGAAGGGATTCGGATACGCATTGTTCTTCGTCGGATCGACAGCGGAAGCAATCAGCGTCGCCGCTTCGACTTCGAGTTCTGCCGGGACGATCAAATACGCCGGCTGCAGATTGAGGAACGTCTTGCCGGACGGGTCTTTCTGCTTCGCCATAGCCGTTTTGGCCGCTTTCAGCGATTCGATGGAAATAGCGCCCGAGCCGAGGTTTCCGTTTTTCGCGGAGAACATCGCGCCCGCTGCCAGAAGTTCATAGACCTTCTTATTGATGGTGCGTTTCGCTGCTGCGCCATACATGGCCGGGAGACGGGTGAGCGCGGACAGGTCATCGTTGATGATGGCTTTCCGAGTCAGCGTCCATTCACGGCCATAGGTCGTGATATTCGTGACCTTCCCGTAATCGGTGGATTCCGAGGACGTAAATTCGCCGCCTTCGGTCATTTCGACGAGCTCATCCGCTGCGCCGAGGCCGACACGGGTGGCCGGTTTGAAATCCGGATTGGATCCCTTCGCTGTCCAATACTGGAACGTGGAGGGAACTTCTTCGTAGGCCTTGTCGAGCGCTTTGTGCGCTACGTTTGCCATGATGTTCGGGAATGCGCCCGTGCCGCCGGAGAATACGGAACGCATGAGCTCATCCTGTGCGATGTGCGCGGATTTGCCGTTTTCGCGTTCATAGATGTCTTCCATAAGACGGAGCAGGGACATGCCGCGGAACTGGTCGGCACCGTCCGCCGGTTTCTCGACGGCGATACCGGCACGCAGCGCGATTCCGTCGACCGCTGCCGCGCGGAATTTATCGCTTTCATCCGCTGCCACGGTCGCCGTCTGCGGCGCACGTTTCTTGGCAAGCTCGGCCAAGACAGCGGCGCGGGTTTCTTCGACGCTGTTTCCTGCGGAAATATAAGCGTCGGGCGCGATGTCAAAATCACGGCAAAGAGCGGTGATTTCGGCGGTGCGCTTTCTTTCCGCGTCAATGGCTTCGGCGCGGATCTGTTCTTCGTTGAGATTCTTTTCTTCCATCTCTTTTTCTTCCTCCTGAGACTGAATATCGGAAATTTCTTCCGTTTCTATCGACCGCCCCACGCCGACACTCGCATCGGCAGGCACGGATACGATGCTGATTTCCAAAGGCTCCCACTTCGTCGCAATGAGGGCGGGACCCGTGAAGCGACCATCCTTACTGATTTCGTCTTCTTCGAGCTCTTCCCACTCGTGAATGCGATAGCCGACGGAGACGCCCTTCAAGGAGCCGCTCAGCACCTTTTGATAAATCTTTTCGGACTCTTCGTCCGTATCGAATTTGACGAGCGCATGACCGCGATGGTCTTCTCCGACCCACACTTTCAGAATGCCGCCTATCGGACGGCCGGCGTCGTGATTAAAGAGCATGGTCCCGATTTCCTCGAGCCGCGTCAGGTCGCAAGCGCCGTCGGCGTGGTCCAGTATTTCGGGGCCGAAAAACCGTTCATACGGCTCTTCGCTCGAAAAGCTCAGCTCCACGGTGCGCTCCTCTTCTTTGGCTGCGTCAGCTCTCGCCGCCATCTCGCGATTCATAACCATGCCGTGTAAATACTCATTCTTGTCCATTCTCTGGATCCCCTCCTTCTCCACCTACTGGGTGGTTTGAAAGTGCCGCCTGCACAGATTCGGGCGTATGAATGCCAAGTGTCAGACCGAGCGATTCGGCCATTTCTTTTTCTTTGGCCATCTGCTCCAATTGGTCGCGCCAGTCGGAGCCGCTTTCGGCGCACTGTTGGCTCAGTGTCATCGTGCCATTCTTAAGCGCCAGAATGGCCGCCTGCATTTCTTTTTCCGGGTCGATAGACTGCCAGCCCGGCGCAATCCATTCGGCGCGGTGGTAGCTTTCTTTTGCCGCCGCATAGTTCGCAACGTCAAGCGCCCCTGACAGCGCGACGGAATCTAGAAACGCGCGATACACCGGCTCACAGAAATGCGTGATGAGCCAGTTCTGCATCGGCTTGAATGTCTTCCGGTCTTCCAAGTTTCCCTGTCTGGCCGCGCTGTAGGACGATTGATTAAAATCGCGGCTCACCATTTCGTAGGAGAGGCCGCAGCCGCTGCCGATAAGACGTGTGTAGAGTCCCGTCATATCCGTCGCCGTGGAAGAAGAGCGCCCCGGATTGGCCGCTTTGATGTCTTCTCCCTCCGCCAGGCGAATAATCATGCCCGGACGGACACGCTCGACGGGTTTTCCTTCGATGTCCGTCAACATATCATCCGATGTGAAGCGATTTCCTACGCCTGCGCCGTAATTGGCCTTGATGATGAAAATGGAGTAGCAGGCCGCCATGTAGGCCGCCATATTTTCGGCTTTAAGATATTCCTCCAGCTCGCGAATATGCGTCGCTACTTTTGCCAGGTCTGAAATGCCGCGAATCTGGTCAGGATGCGACTTTGTCCACAAGTGCAGAATCTCTTTTGCGGGGATTCTTTCGCTTCCCGCCGTTTCCCAGCCGTCGGCGTTCTTCTTTTTAATCCAATACGCCAGCGGCCGGAGTGTGTCATCGAGCTCGATGCCGCCGCGCACCACGTTCTTATTCGGCGCGCGAAGCATGGTCTCATCGAGCAAGTCCGGGCGGATGAGCTGCAGCTTCATCGGAAATTTCTTGTCGTGCGTCCATACCAATTTGACGAGGATTTCCCCGTCGACGGTCTTTCGCTGCACGATCATTCTCTGAATTTCGTAGAAATCCATCTGTCCCGTGATGTCGCAGTTCTCCGGTCTTGTCCATTCTTGGAAAAGCGTCTCAATCTTCGCGTTCACGTCTTCATCGGCGGACCGCGCCTGTGGGCGAATGCCGGTATTGACGACGTTTCGCACCATGGCCGAAATGATGGAATTTGTGATGTCACTGTTTCGCTCCAGACTTCGCGCCCGCGCCCGTATCAAATTGCGCTCGCCCTGCTCTGCGTTCTCTTGGTCTGACAGGTCGATGGGAAGCCAGCGGTGATTGTGCCTATTGACTTCTCCCGCACTATAAAAACGCTTGAGCGCGTCGCGCTGCATGGCACGCACGGCCGCTTTTTCCGGGGAAATATACGCAATGACTTTGTCTAAAAGGTTCATCAATCCATCCCCCTATCGGCAAATGTCACGCACAGCCCGCCGCTTTCTGCATCGGCGATTTGATTTTGCAGCGCCGTCTCGCGGTCATAGAGTGTTTTAAGGTCAGCTCGCGTTAAGCGCCTGTTTCCGATGGTATATTCCTGCGCGCCTTCCTCGATTTTGGAAATGGCCAGCTGCACGCTTCGTAGTCTTTTCTTGAGTTCGCTGATGTCCATGTGGCCTCCTACATATCAAAATCCGGATAGTCTAAATCCGGGTAATCGTCTCTGTATTTCTTCTCCGGCTTCGGCTTTGGCGGCTGTTTCGGCTCTTTCTGAAAATACCGCACGCCTAAGAGTTCCGCTGCCAGCGCATTATTCGTTTCCACGTCTAGCATATGATTCTGTGCGTGGCTTGATATCGGCTCCCACGAGAAAGTGATGTGGCCTTTCTTGTCTTGGTGCTGTACCTTTTGCTCGGCGCAGATCATGTCGGCATAGCGCCGGTCGCATTCATCATACAAATTCCAGCTTCCGGGACGCCCCGCTCCGATGGTGAGCCGCCCCGCAATGAAATCTTTGAGTTGATTCGTATCGAAAACGTACAGCTTCAAGCTCTTCATCGCGCCGATGGCCTTGTCGATGGTATTGACCGAGTAGAGCGTCGTCATCCGGCGACTGCTCCCTTTCGTCGGAATGGCCAGCCCCAAATGCTGCGTGCAAAATAGATAAACTTCGTCCGTATGGAAACCGGAGTCGACGCAGCACAGATTGACCCGCCGCACTTCTCCGTTTTCGTCTGGATATATGCGATTGAGCCATTCCTCGACGTCTCCCCATGTTTCCACACGTCCGTAATCAATCAGGTAGCTCGTCATCGACGCGCCCCAGCCGCGCACGCCGACCCAGAAATGGTCCAGCTGCACGTCGACGCCCATTGTTAGGACTTGCACGTCATTCGGTACAACGCCGCGATGGTACGGTTGGCGCTTATTCAAAACGATGTCGCTCCTCATGGAGTCGGCCTTGTCGCGCCACGGCTCCGCCAGCCAGCTGTTCACGAAATTCATAAGCAGCTCCGGCGTATCTTTGACGGAAAGGAACTTCGACGCGATATCGCCGAAGGTGACCCACGGCGAATACAGAGAAGACAAATGAAACGCTACGGAACGGACGCGATGTTTCTTATCATCCACCCGCCGCCATTCGCCTTGGCGTATCATCTCGATTTTGTGCGGATCGTCAATGTGCTCCTTGCAATGGATGCATTCGTAATGCGCCGCGTACAGCGCGTCTTGTGGTGTCGCGCCTTCCGGCCACTTCACCTGCTTCATTTCCAGCTCTTGAAAATACCCGCAATACGGACACGGCACGAAATATTTGTATTGCGCGTCTGCTCGAAGCCACGCCTGCCAGATGTTTCCTATTTCCAGCGTCGGCGTCGAGACGCGCACGAGTTTTCGATTCCAGAATGTCTTCGTGCGTTCCGCTGCCAGCTCCATCGGACTCGCTTCGTCGCCCGTCCATTTCGGAAATTTGTCTATCTCGTCGAAAAAGACGTATCGCACGGGACGGCTCGAGAGGTTTGCCGGGGAGTTGGCGCCGATGAGGGCGATATACATGTGGGGAAACTGCAGCTCGAGCCGCTGACTTTCCGTTTCCAGAAACTTTTCGGCCAGCGGCGGCGATAGTCGAAACATGGGCTGCAGCCGATTCTCGCTCGTAAATTCGGCGAGTTTGTCCGTCGGATAGACAATCATCATGGGGCCCGGGTCTTGGTCGATGGCGTAGCCGATCATATTTTGCTCGGCGCTCGTCTTGCCGACCTGCGTGCCCGCGCAGAAGGTGATGTCTTGGATGCGCTTGTCGCAGAATGCGTCCATGACGCCTTTGAGGTACGGTGTCTTGGATGTCTGCCACGCGCCCGGCGCCGCCGTGTCTTTTTCGGACAGGATTCGGTATTTGTCCGCCCATTCGGACACGGTGATTTGCTGCGGAGGACGGAATACGGAGAGCGCCGCCGAGATGTATTTCGGATAGGCTTTCATTTGTACCTCAGCTCCTTACCCGCTGCCAGTTTCTCCAGTGCGTCGCGCACGGTATCGTCGACGACTTTTCCCGCCGTGACCGCGATGTCCGGGTCTATCGCGACGAGGTCGGCCGAGATTTTATTTCCCAGCCCCATCAGCGATTTTTTCAGGGCAGAAAATAAGCGGCTGAGGTCCTTGGTGACCTGTGCCGCTTCGATATATCGTTTTTGCGTGACATCGAGCCGGATTTGTTCGAGCGATGCCTTCGCTTCTTTGAGGTCGGCTTCGGCTTTGAGCTTCCGGGCTTCGGGACTTTCCTCGCTTCTGTATTTCCATTCGACGAGAGCTTGGACGTCCCATTTCCCGTATCCGACTTTCGGCGCGCCGGCCTTTTCCCAATTCCGGATGGTCTCATCCGAGACACCAAAGAAAGCACAAGTTTCTGACGTGCTCCGGATCCACCACAATTTGGGAGTTTCGGTCGATTCGCCTTTTTTACGTGCGCGTTTAATAGGATGCGCCGTTTTCCGCTTCCTCTCCAAAACTTCCAACTCCTTTTTTTCGATTTCATCCGGACATTTTTTGGGGTCGCGGAC
>CAVEYT010000001.1:29468-33350 GCA_963619995.1 Acutalibacteraceae bacterium
TTTTCTCCGGGACAGTACCTTGACTCACCGGGGGTATCTAGCAGAAAAGCCGCATCAATTTCGAGATTGAGTACGGCTTTTCTGCTTCGCGTAGGAGAAACATGATGGTTTCCGTCTGACGAATCCCTCTTTCTTCAGACTTCCACGCTAGGAGTATAGCACGTTTTCGACTGCACTTTACTGCACTGTTTTCTCCTCGCTTTCGCCGTGAGAATTTTTGACGATAGCCCAGATGGCGGCGACGCGAATATTATATATCGCTCTCTCGCTGTAATTCGTGCGCCCTGCTATCTTCTCCCATTCATAGCCGAGCACGTAATAATCCGTAAGCACGGCCGCCTGTACGTTGTTGTCGCAAAGGCTTATCGCTTGCATGGCGTCATCACGCAGCGCCGCGAGCATGGAGATTGCGTCGGCCACTTTGTTGTCCAGGGCGTGGAGCTTCTCGTGGGCGGCTTCGACTTTCTTCCCCAGGTCCGAGACGGTCGACGCTTGCACGTGGGGCTTGTCGTAGTTCGTCGCCGGTAGGCTTGCCATCTGCGATAGGATTTCCTCGCGCGTCTCCTCGAGCGCCTTGACGTAAAATTTCTGTTTCCGGCACGCCTTCAATATCCGCTCCACCTTTTCCTGTGTCAGCCGCTCCGTCATGCCTTTTCCTCCAGTTTCACAAATCGATATCCCTTGTACGCCCGTCTCTCTCTGATCGCCCAATAGATTCCTCCGGCGGTCCCGTGGCACCATGCCGCCGCTTCTTCCAGTGTGGCGAAAATTTCTCCCGTTTCTTCACAGCGATAGCGTGGGAGCGCCGCGCTCGGTTTCTTCTCTTTCTTCACCGGCTCGGCGGAAATTTCCTCGCAGCGAAAGAGCCGATGGTCGACGTCGTTATACACGCCCGGCGGTGTGAAATCCAGAATGACGCTGTCTTTGAAAACTTTGACGAGCTTTCCTGCCGCTGCGAGTGTCCCCACGTTCGCCTTGACGTAAAAAATCCTGCCGGGGATTTTTTCCATGGCGCGAAATTCTTCCTTCGTCATCTCATCCCCTCCAGCCATTTCTCGAAATCCCGGACGGTCTTCTCTCTTCGCAAGGTGAGCCCCATCCCTCGAAATTCTCCGAGCGCGTATGTGATGCGCTTGTACGCCAATGCTCCGACGCCGTCGATGCCGCACAGTTCTTCCGGTGTCATGTGCGCCAGTTCACCGACGGTCTCGATGCCCGCCCGGCGCAGGGTGTAATATTCCCGCGTCGGAAGTCCCAGCTGTGCAAGCTCCGTCTGGAAAAGTTCCTTCGGCGCCTCAGTGTCTCTTTCCGGTTCGCGCAAGCAGTCATCCCTCTTTTTCACGCTCTCAAACCACACGGTCAAAATTTCCAGCAGCCACTTCTCTTGAATGCCGAGATTCATCAGCAGCCGCAAATCCCGCAAATCTCTTTTCGTCAGCATTCGCTTTCCCTCTCCCGGAGACTCCGCCCGTCTTTCCTCCGCGCTTCCTCGACGAGGCCTTTGATGAAATCTCGCGTGCCGCATCCGCGCTCCGCCGATTTCTTCCACACCCAGTCATACGTCTCTTGGTCCAGCTCCACGCTGCACATGATTCGCTCTTCCATGTCCTCTTCCTCCCATTCGCAAACCCACTCCAATTTCTTCGCCGCCTTGGTGATGGCAAATCCCACGACCGCCGCCAGAAGGAAACCCGCCGCCAAAATGAAAATGATTTCTCCCATGATGCCCCTCCTGAATGACCGTAGCCCGTTATCCGCGGACCGTGAACCGTGCGTGAGCAGCTTGCGGCTCATGCGATGTGACGAACGGTAAACGGTGAACGGAAAACGGATAACAGTTTCTACTCAAGCTGTCTCCCCCGCCGCCGGAAAATTGCCTTTTGCATCGGGTACCCGTCATCCGTCGTGAGATTGATGACGTCCACCAGCTCCATCCCTTGGGGCGGCTTCGGTCTCTCCCGCCAGCGCGACGAGTAGATCGTCCGCTTCACCACCTTCGGCGGCTTGAGATTTCTCGACGCCACGTAGGAAAGCTGACTGTACTCGCGCGGCATCCTGCCCGTCTCCTTGATCATGTACGCCGCCACCGCCTTCGCGTCCTCCGGCCGACCGTCATACCGCCGGAAGCCGTGGTAGGGAATCAAGCCCTGCCCCCAGAGCGCCTCGCACTCCGCTCGCGTCACGCCGTCATTGATGATGAGGTGATGATGGAGCCGCTCGCCCCGGTACTCCGTCGTGTAGATGTACTTGAGCTCCAGTCCCTTTTTCTTGTACGCCCGCCGAAGCCGGAGAAGGAAATTTTTCATCGCCCGTTTCCCGTTCTCGTATGTCGGCTCGTTACGGTAGGTCAGGGTGACATACAGATCATCACGGTGAAAATTCGTGAGGATGAGCCGAAAGAGCTTCTCCTCCCGGCGCTTTCGATTCGCTTCCTCGATCGCGGGCGGCGTCTTCCTCGCCGAAGGGATTCGATTCCCCTTTCCACCGAGTCGGTAGCAGAAATATTTTTTCACTTCCCGGTAGTCTGGGGTGGTAAAAATTTCTTCACGATATGGCATTTTCGTCCTCGTGTTTCAAAGATTAAATTACTAAGCCAGTGGGAAAAGAGAGCGAAAACTCCCTTTTTTCCTAGCTTTCCGCGCCTCGTAGAAACGCGGAGAGGGATGTGCAATTTTCAAAAATACGCGAAGCGCGTACCAATCAGCCCTCTTCGGGAAGAGGGTGGCGCGAAGCGCCGGGTGACGGCTCCTCTATGTGAAACCAAAAGCCGTCCGCGCCAACTGCTAACTACTAACTACTAACTGCTAACTATTTTTCGTCCGTCTCCTAAAAGTACAGAGCCACAGCCCCGTACCATTCGCCCAATACGGGCAACTCTCACAAAGAATAGGATTGATTCCCCTTCTTTCCTTCGGGCAAGCCACTTGATGATGGAGGCGCTCCGTTTCCGGATATATGTACTCCGCCTCGACCGGCGTTTCCACATTCGCCCCGTGAAAGACGAGCCCCGTCGGATGCGCCGACCGCCGAAAGGCCACCGTCACATCCGCTGCCTCGTCCACCGTCACCAAATACCCAGCCCGCAAGAAAAAAGAATTGTCCGGACCCTCTGCCGTGAGATATCCCAGATATCGCGGCCCCGCAGAAAAATCCCACAGCCCGATCCGCTTCACACCCGCCGCGTCGGCAGAGGCTTCTTCAGCCTGTTCTTCCTTTGCCGCATTCGCAAAATGGAATCTTCCTTCGACCGCAAGACCGCCGCTATCTCCTCCGCATGCGCCGCCCGCCATGCCTCCACCTCCTCGCTCCCTATATATGTATATATATAATTACGATATTCAAATTCCCGCCCCGCGTGCAGCTCCATATGCACCCGTGGATCTAGGGAAATTAAATTCTCCTCCACGTCCATCGACGCACACCCGTTCCGATGCCGAATGTGATGCACGTGAGCGAAACCTATCGGCGGCGGAAACGGTAAATATTTCCGATACGCCGCCCGGCACGCCATGTCCCGCCGTTTCACCAAATCGCACAAATCGCGATACCATTTCCCGCTACGATTCATAATCCTTCCGCTGCCTCTCCATCGAAAGCTCCCGCTCTAAAAATTCCTCTTCCCGGTAGCACCCCGTCGCTCGCACGCACAAATACGACACCAGCGGCTCCTCGCTCTCGTACAAATCCACCGTCACCGATGCCCGCATCACCCGGTAGATTCGCCCGAAATGGTCCTTCACGATATCCCCCGGCCAAAACTTCACCGCCTGCTTAATCTCTTTCATGCTTCGCTCTCCTCTCCTCCAGCTCCAAACGCACCAGCTCCAAAAGCGGGTCCTGCCCGTCCTTCGGCCGCTCGATCATCTCTTTCACGACCACCGC
>CAVEYT010000002.1:0-26870 GCA_963619995.1 Acutalibacteraceae bacterium
GCCACTAAAACTAATAGCTAGCAGCTAACAGCTAATAACTATCTTGCGCTTGACGCCTAAAGTCAAGCATATTTATTGAAAGGAAAAAGAAATGTTGGAATCCATGGCAGCTCCGCAGGCGCGGGGGAAGAAATCGAACGATGTGATTTTCGGCGCTTCGGCGGCGGCGAAGGCGGACATTGCGAAGAATGGGGCGGACGCCGTGACCGATGCGACAATCGGCGCCATTTTGGACGAAGAGGGGCGGCTGGTGTGTCTCTCCGTCGTCGAGGAAACGTATCGCGAGATTCCGATGACGGATCTCATCGCGTATGCGCCGGTGGCGGGGCTTCCGGCGTATTTGAAAGACGTCGAGGAATGCTGCTTTGAGGAATGGCGGCCGAAGGGCTTCACATCCGCCGTTTCCACGGCCGGCGGAACGGGGGCGTTGCATCACGTGATTCACAATTACAGCGAGCCGGGCGACGAAATCTTGACGGCGGATTGGTACTGGAGCGCGTACAAGACGCTTTGCGAGGACAATGGGCGGCATTTGCGCACATTTCGGATGCTGGACGACGCGGGGCATTTTGACGCGGCGGATTTCACGCGCCAACTTTCGGCGATGGCGGAGCGGCAAGCGCAGGTCGTCGCCGTCATCAATACGCCCGCGCACAATCCGACCGGGTATTCGCTGACGGACGGCGACTGGGACACGGTGCTCGGTTTCCTGAAACATCTGGCGGAAAAGGGGAAACGGATTGTGCTTTTGATTGATGTTTCCTATATCGATTATGCCGGCCCCGGCGCGAAGGAATTTTTCCGGAAACTGGAGGGACTGCCGGAGGAAATTTTGGTCGTCATCGCGTTTAGTCTGTCGAAAAGTTTCACGCTGTACGGGCAGCGCATTGGTGCCATGATTGCGCTTTCGGCCAATGCGCGAATCGCGGAGGAATTTGCGGAAATCAACACGTACACGAATCGCGCGACGTGGTCGAACAACTGCCGCGGCGCGATGGAATGCCTCATTCGCATTTGGGAGGATCCGGCGAAACGCGCGGCATGGAAATCCGAGCAGCAGGCGTACTATCGCTTGATTCAAGAGCGTGCGGATATTTTCATGAAAGAGGCGAAGGAGATTCATTTGCCGGTCTTGCCGTACCAGGCGGGGTATTTCATTTCTGTCCCGCTGAAGGATTCGAAAAAAGTTTGTGAAACGTTGCATCGCGACCATATTTATCTGGTCCCGCTCGCGGCCGGGGCGCGTCTGGCGGTCTGCGCCGTGCCGAAAAGGAAAATGCACGGCATCGCGGCCAAGCTCAAAGCGGCGATGGAGGTGTGCGGGGAAATGTGAAGATAGGGAAGAGGGGCGCGAGTTTTGTCTTTCTTTTCTTTGGTGGCGTTTGCGCTGATAATCAAAGCAAGATAGAGAAGAGGAGCGCGAATCACAGCGGTAAAGACGTCAGACATCAGACGGTCATCCGCTATCCGTTTACCGTTTACCGTTCGTCACATCCGATGCGTTCCGTAGTTATTCACGCTCGGTCCACGGTCGACGGTTATCCGTTTACCGTTTACCGTTCGTCACATCCGATGCGTTCCGTAGCTATTCACGCCCGGTTCACGGTCAACGGCCGACGGTTATCTGTTATCCGTTTACCGCCCGTCACATCGCATGAGTTCCGTAGCTACTTACGCTCGGTTCACGGTTCACGGTTACACGGTCAACGGAGAGCAACTCTATGTGTCGTTCTGACGTCTGACGTCTCGATCTCTATGAGCCGCAACAGCCGAGCACATAGCTTCCGGCTGCTTTAGCGACACATCTCGAGCAAATGTTTCTTGCAAAAATAAAAACGCATGTGACTTTCATAATCACATGCGTTTTTTGTTTGGCGGAGACGGTGGGATTCGAACCCACGTGCCGCTATGAACGGCAAACTGATTTCGAGTCAGCCTCGTTATGACCACTTCGATACGTCTCCATGATTCCTTTTAGGGATTTTCGGTGCGGCGCGCGGAGAAAAAATCATCCATGAGGCGGCGGCATTCTTCTTCGCAGACGCCGCGCGTGACTTGGATGTGATGATTCATCGTCGTCCCGTCGCAAATGTGCCAGGCAGAACAGACACCGCCCGCTCTTTCATCGTCGCTTCCGTAGATGAGTCGGTCAATGCGGGCATTCATGATGGCGCCGGCACACATCGCACATGGCTCTATGGTAACATAAAGCGTCGTATCCGTCAAACGCCAATTTTCAAGACGTTCACCCGCTTTGCGAAGGACGAGAATTTCGGCGTGCGCCGTGGGGTCGTGATCCCGCTCGCGGCGATTGTGGTCGGCGGCGATGAGAAGTCCGCGCCAAGAAAGGACGGCGCCGATGGGAATTTCGCCCTCGGCGGCCGCTTTCTTTGCTTCGGCTATCGCCAGTTTCATAAAATCTGCGTCGGTCATGATCGCTGTTTCCCAGCTTTTAATTGGCGCGCGTTTTCGGAAGAAGGCCGCCGGCGCGGAGCAAATTTTTGTATTCGTCCGTGACGTGGCTGACGATGGTATCCAAAATGGCGCGCACGAGCTGCGCATCGAAAAAATCGGGGACGGAAGGAATGCAGGAATCAAGGAAAACGGTGCCGTCATCGACAGCGACGTATTTGAAAATTTTGTAGCTGCGATTCATGAGATTCATGTATTCGTGGACGGCCGCCCGATTTTCGTCGGAAATGAGACTGTCGGCCATTTGCACGCGAATGACGGTGAAAACAGAATCTTCGACGATGACGGCAAAGGGGACGGTATAGTCATCGACCTGGACGGCGGAACGAAACAGGACGGTGCCGCTGCCATCGAAAAGATCTTCGCGCACGAAGGCGGTGATGTCGTTTTCTTTGCAATAGGCTTCCCATTTTTTTGCTTTCTGATTTTCAGCCATGTTAGTTTCTCCTTTATCATACGGAAATAAAATTTCATTTTGACTTTCCTCTATCATACAGGAAACAGCTGAGGAAGACAAGAATTTTCAGAGTTTTGTGATGGGGATGACAGCCTTTGCTAAAAGGGAAATTGTCTGAGGGCGGGTGTTTTTCATTTTGTTTCTTATCCATTTGTCTGTATGCGAAGAGAATTCAGGGAATATGGTATAATGAGAAAAATATTGTGGGGTTTTGTTTCCCATTTACGGAAATAATTTTATTTTGTTGTCGGTTTCGGATGTCGGAAATCGGCGGGAATGATGTTGCATCGCGGAAGGAGGCGGCGTGGTGGAGTCTTTGTTTTCGATGAGCGGAGAGGCGAGGCGATTTGCGCCGCTGGCGGATCGGATGCGGCCGCGGACGCTTTCGGAGGTGGCCGGGCAGGAGGCGGCGGTCGGCGAGGGGACGTTTCTTCATCAGATGATCGAGCGTGACACGGTGCCGTCGCTTTTGCTTTTCGGGCCGCCCGGCTGCGGGAAGACGACGATTGCGCAGGTGGTGGCGCACATGACGAAGTCTTCTTTTATGAAACTGAATGCGACGGCGAGCGGGACGAAGGAAATCCGCGAGGTGGTCGCGTCGGCCAAGGAATCGCTCGATCTCTACGGACGGCGCACGATTGTTTTCATCGATGAAATTCACCGTTTCAACAAAGGGCAGCAGGATGTGCTTTTGCCGTATGTGGAGGACGGGACATTTGTCTTGATCGGGGCCACGACGGAGAATCCGTATTTTGAAATCAATGGGCCACTTTTGTCGCGCCTGCGTCTCATTCGGCTCTCGGCGCTTTCGGAGGCGGCGCTTCTTCGCATTTTGAAGGGGGCACTGTCGGACACGGAGCGCGGGCTGGGGAAATACGGCTATCGCGCACAGGATGCGGTGCTGGCGGATATCGTCCGTCTCTCAGGCGGGGATGCGCGGATGGCGCTCAATTTGCTCGAGCAGGCGTCGGCGCTTTTGCCCGAGGGCGGAGAGCTCACGGCGGACGTTTTGGCGCGGGTCGCGGGAGAGCCGATTTCGCGCTATGACAAGGACGGCGATTATCATTACGATATCGTGTCGGCTTTTATCAAAAGTATGCGCGGGAGCGATCCGGATGCGGCGCTGCATTATATGGCGCGGATGATTGAGGGCGGGGAGAAACCGTCTTTTATTTCCCGTCGCATCATGATTTGTGCGGCCGAAGATGTGGGGCTGGCCGATCCCGAAGCGCTTCGCATCGCGGTGGCGGCGGCGCAGGCGGCCGAGATGGTCGGTTTCCCGGAAGGACGGATTCCTTTGGCGGAGGCGGTCATTTATATTTGTCTCGCGCCGAAGAGTAACAGCGCAATCGAGGGAATCGACGCGGCGATGGCGGAAGCCAGGCAGTATGGAAATATTTCCATTCCGGCGTATCTGAAGGACGCGCATTACAGCGGCGCGAAACAGCTGGGGCAGGGCGTGGGGTATCGGTATCCGCACGCGTATGGCGGCTGGGTTTCCCAGCAGTACTTGCCCGATGAGCTTTTGGGGCATACGTATTACGAGCCGATTGGAAACGGGAAAGAGAAGGAGCTGGCGAGGATTTGGAAGGAGCGCATGCATGAGACGTAAGGAGGAAGCGGCGAAGGAAACGGCGGTGCCGAAAGCGGCCGAGAAGAAAAAAACGACGAGACGGAAGCGCGCCGGATCCGGAGATACGCTTTTTTATGAAATTTTAGGTGTGGCGTTTCTCTGCGCCGGTGTTTTCGTGTGCGCGGGGATTCTGGGCGCGGCGACGGGACCTTTCGGCGAGATGCTCACCGATTTGTTTCATTTGCTTTTCGGCGTGACGGCGCTGGTGCCGGCGGCGACGATGGCGCTTTTCGGCGCGCGATATTTGTACAAAGGAACGGGCTTTACGCTCACGTGGCAGTGGGTGCTGACGGCGTTTCTGTATGTTTTGCTCTTGGGCTGGATGCATTATGCCGTCATGCCGGCGGGACGGCTCGTCTTTTTGCCGGATTGGGCCGGGCTCGTGGGCGCGGCGGTCGCGACGGGGCTTTCGGCGATTTTTGGAAATTTCGGCACGATGCTCGCGCTTTTGGCACTCACGGTCTGTGATGTGCTGCTTTTGACGCGCTGGCATATCAGCGGCGGTGTGCAGAAACTCGGAAAGAAGACGGAAACGGGCGTCCAAAAAGCATCGCAAGCGCTTGAAAAGCATCGCGCGGAGCGAAAGGAAAAGAGGGAAGCGGGGCCGGAAACGGAAGCGAATGGAGAGACGGTGCCGCTGATTTCCGAAATGGGACTCCCGGAAGATTTCCTGTATCAAAAAGAGGAAAAGCCGGCTGGCACGGAAGCATCGATCGAGGTGGAAACTGTGCCGGAAGAGGAGATGCCGGAGAATTTCCGGGCAGAGGAGTCGGAAGAGACGGAAGAGCCATCCTGCGCGGATGAATCGGATGCCTTGGAGCCGGAAGAGGAAGAGCAGCCGAAGGAGGCCGAAGAATCGGACGAGACACCGGCGGCAGAAGGGCCGACATACAAGTTTCCGCCATTGACTCTGCTTCACCGGGGCGAGGCGGCGGCCGGGCGCGTGGACACGGAGAAAAATGCGACGCTTTTGGAGACGACATTCAAAAGTTTCGGCGTGGACGTGCGGGTCACGAATGCGACGACGGGCCCCACCGTGACGCAGTATGAAATCGAGCCGGCGATGGGCGTGAAAGTGAGCCGGATTCTGAGTCTGCAGAATGATATCGCGATGGCGCTCGCGGCGACAAATATTCGCATTGAAGCGCCCATTCCGGGGAAATCGGCCGTGGGCATCGAAGTGCCAAACGCCAAAGCGACGGAAGTGCCGCTGGGCGATGTCCTGGATTCGGAGGAATTCAAGAAGGCGCGCCGCGGCGTCCCGGTCGCCCTCGGAAAAGATATCACGGGCCGCGCGATCATTGCCGATCTCACGAAAATGCCGCATCTTTTGATTGCGGGCTCGACGGGAAGCGGGAAATCCGTGTGTATCAATACGATTATCACGAGCATTTTGTATCATAGCGACCCGGATTCGGTGAAACTGATTCTGGTGGACCCCAAAGTCGTGGAGCTTTCGGTCTATAATGGGATTCCGCATCTGCGCATTCCCGTCGTGACGGATCCGAAACGGGCGGCCGGGGCGCTGCATTGGGCGGTACAGGAAATGGAAGATCGCTACCGGCGGTTTTCGCTCGATCATGTCCGCGATATTAAAGGATACAATGAAGCCAATCCGGAGACGCGGCTCCCGTACATTGTCATCATTATCGACGAGCTGGCCGATTTGATGATGGTCGCGAAAGAAGGCGTGGAGACGGCCATCTGCCGCTTGGCGCAAAAGGCGCGCGCCGCCGGGATTCACATGGTGCTGGCGACGCAGCGTCCCTCGACGAATGTCATCACCGGCACGATCAAAGCGAACATTCCGAGCCGCATTTCCTTTGCCGTTTCCTCACAGATTGATTCTCGCGTCATTTTGGACACGGCGGGCGCAGAGAAACTCGTCGGCAAGGGCGATATGCTGTTTCATCCCATCGGAGCGCCGCATCCGGTGCGCGTGCAAGGCGCTTTCGTTTCCGATGAAGAAGTGGCGGCGGTCACGGATTTCATCAAGCAGGATGTGCCGGAGGTTGTGGAGTACGAAGCCATCAATCTCTCTCTTCCCGCCGAGGAGCCGGCGGCCGAAGAAGGAAATTTATTTGAGGAAGACGAGCTTTTGTGGGATGCCGCAGAATGGATTTTGGACACGAAGAAAGCGTCCGTTTCCATGCTGCAGCGTCGTTTCCGCATCGGGTACACGAGAGCCGGACGCTTGATGGACACATTGGAGCGCATGGGGATCGTCGGGCCGGCGGACGGCGCGCGGCCACGTGAGATTTTGATGACGAAAGAAGAAGTGCAGGAACATTTCCATGGAAATTAATACATTTGAAACGATCGGCAAGACGCTTCGCGCCATCCGGGAAGAACGGGGCTGGGATTTGGATCGCGTGTCACGAAAAACCTACATTCGCGCGAGCTATCTGGAAGCCATCGAGGAAGAGCGCTATGCGGATATCGGCGATGCGGTCTTCGTGAAAGGTTTCATTCGCAATTATGCGAACGTTTTGGGCTTGGACGGCGATATGGCCGTCATGCAATGGAATAAAGAGCAAAAAGCCGTCGGTGCCGATTCGGAATCGTTTTACAGGAAATCCGCCATGGCGCTTCCTTCCGAGGCGTATGAGGAGCGGACCGCCAAAAAGAAGAAGCGTCCCTTCACTGTGGTAGAGCGCGCGATTATGACTTTGCTTTTTATCGCGGTCCTGGTGGTCTGGGCTTGGATGGTGTACCTGTGATGGGGGCGCATCGATGAAACGAATCGGAGCGGTGTGCCTATTTTTGTTTCTTCTCGCGGCGGTCTTCGGCGGTCTCGGCTTGTATTTGCAGATAAAGCGGCAAGCGGCGGAGGATGCGGCGGCAAAACCGGCAGCGCACAGCCTTCTCATTTACAGCCAATGGCCGCAGGGAATGGCGCCGATTTTGACTGAGGCGGCGAAAGAAAAGCTCGGCGCCTCCGTCGTGATACGGGAAATGACGGCCGATGAGATGAAAGCGGCCATCCGAGAAGGAAAGCGGGCAGAGGTGTATCTGGCCTCGCAAAGAGTTTTGATGGATTTGGCGGAGGCCGGAGAGCTTTCGCCCCATGTGTCCGGCGCGACTGATACGGTGCTGTCGGATTTTAAAGATGCGGACGGACGATGGACGGGCGTGTGGATGAATCCGGTCGTTTTCGCGGTGAATGCCGATTTTGAGAAACGGAATCCCGAATTTCTATACTCTTGGAATGATGTGTGGCAGCGGAATAATGTGCGGCTGGTCATGCTGGACTTTTCGGCGACGGAATTTTCGGCGGACAGCCTGATGTCGCTCGTGGAACATTACGGCACGGAGGAAGCGTACCGATTGCTGGGGGCGGCGCCCTCTCATGTGGTGCAGTATGCGGAATTTCTGTCGACGCCGGCACAAATGGCGGCGATGGACAAATGCGATATCGGTATTTCCGGCTATCGGGAAGCGAAGAAATTGGTCGATGACGGGCTTCCGATTCGTTGGCTCTATCCGGAGGACGGCACCTGGTGTTTCCTCTATGGCGCGGCGCGGGACAAAGACGCCGGGGAAGAGGCGGCAGTCTTTTTGGATTGGCTTTTGACGGACGGCGGCCGGGATGCGAGATGGACAGACGCCGGCTATGATTTTATGCAGGTGAATGACGAGGGACTTCCGGAGGATGCACACGGCAGGCGCCCGGAATTTTGGCCGCTTTCGAAACGTTACACGGAGAGCGGGCAGAAAACTTTGATTGAGCGTTGGATTCGGAGTGTGCGTTTCGGCATGGGAGCGCCTGCGTCCGGAGAGAAGGAGACGGAGAAAACGGAATGAAAAAGAAACTTGGATTTATCAGCCTCGGTTGCTCGAAAAATTTGGTGGATACAGAAAAAATGGTCGGTCTCATGGAAGAGGGCGGCTATGAGCTGACGGAGCATTTGGAAGAGGCGGACGTCATCATCGTCAATACCTGCACTTTTATCGAGCCGGCCAAGGACGAATCGGTGGAAACGCTGCTCGAAGCGGCTTCGTATAAAAAAGCGGGTCGCTGTGAGAAACTGGTCGCGGCGGGTTGCCTTACGCAGGAATTTCAGGCGGAACTGGCGAAAGAAATTCCGGAAATCGATATTTTGCTCGGCACGAATTCTTGGCATCACATTTTGGAGGCGGTCACGGAATCGTATCGGGAGGACAAGGCCGTGCAGCGCTTTGATACGGCGCCGTGCGAGCACGAAGAGCTGATTCCCCGCCGTGTGACGACGCCGGCTTACAGCGCGTACGTCAAAATCGCCGAAGGCTGCAGCAATGGTTGCACCTTCTGCTACATTCCCTATGTGCGCGGCCGGATGCGGAGCCGTCCCATTGAAAGCGTCATCACGGAAGTGAAGCAGCTGGCGGCGCGCGGCGTGACGGAAATCAATGTGATTGCGCAGGACGTCTCTTGCTATGGGCGCGACCTTCGCGACGGGACGACGCTGTCGGCGCTGCTTCGGGAAATGGTCAAAATTTCCGGCGTGCGCTGGATTCGCCTTTTTTATCTGTATCCGACGAATTTTACCGACGAGCTTTTGGCGCTCATCGAGACGGAGCCGAAAATTTGCAAATACGTCGACATTCCGCTACAACATATCAGCGATCCCGTGCTGGCGCGGATGCATCGGCGTGACACGGCGGCGGACATTCGGCGCCTTTTGCAAAAGATCAGAAGCCAAAAGACACCGATTGCCGTCCGGACGACGCTCATGGTCGGTTTCCCCGGAGAAATGGAAGAAGATTTCCAAGAATTGGTGGATTTCGTAAAGGAAACGAAATTCGATGCGATGGGAGCTTTCATGTTCTCTCCGCAGGACGGTACACCGGCGGCGAAAATGGATCAGCAGATTCCGGACGACGTGAAAGAAGCGCGATATGATTTACTCATGGCGACGCAGGCGGCCGTTTCTGAAGAAAACGATCAAACGCTGATCGGCCGTGAAATGGATGTGCTGGTGGAAGAATTGACAGAGACGGAAGACGGCGAGCGGCAGGCCATCGGTCGCACAGAGCTCCAAGCGCCGGAAGTGGACGGCGTGACGTATGTCGAAAATCCGGGCGACGCCCAAATCGGCGATTACATTCGCGTGCGCATCACAGATGGGTACGCGTACGATTTGATTGCGGAAAGAATTTGATGCGAATGAGAAACATTTGGGCGCGGAAAGCGATTTCCAAAAACAAAGCGGCAAAGAGTTTCGCGATGCGGTATAATGAAGAGGCCAAGGCACTTCTTTCTCTTTTACAAGAAAGAGAATTGACGTTTTCGGCAGCGGAATCCTGCACGGGCGGTCTCATCGGGAAATGGATGACGGATATCCCGGGAAGCAGCGCGTGTTTCAAAGGGAGCGCCGTGACATATTGGAACAGCGCCAAAGAGACGGTGCTGGGCGTCTTGCCGGAAACGCTTTTGGCACATACGGCGGTGTCGGCCGAGACAGCCAAAGAAATGGCAGAGGGTGCGAGGAAACTGTATGATACGGATATCGCCGTGTCGACGACAGGTTACGCGGGCCCCGGGAAAGGGGAACGCGGCGAACCGGCGGGATGGGTCTACATTGCCGTTTCCGGAAAATTCGGCACCGAAGTCCACCTTGAGCAATTTTCGGGCACGCGGCAAGAAGTGCGCGAGGCCGCGGCGCGGAAAGCGTTTCTGTACGCCGCGGATTATATACGGAGACAAGGATTTTAGAATATAGATTTCATTTTTTATTTTTCAGAAAAGAGAGGGCACAGACATGGCAACGAAACAAGAGAGACCGGACATCATCATTCCCGCTAGCGTAGAGGATCGGAAAAAAGCGCTGGAAACGGCGATGAAGCAGATTGAAAAAGAATTTGGGACCGGCTCCATCATGAAGCTGGGGGATATGGGGTCTCAAATGAATATGGACGTCATTCCCACAGGTTCTTTGGCGCTGGATATCGCGGTCGGTGTCGGCGGCTATCCGAGAGGGCGTATCATCGAGATTTACGGGCCAGAATCGTCCGGGAAGACGACGCTGGCGCTCCATGCCATTGCGGAAGCGCAGAAAATGGGCGGCATCGCGGCATTTATCGATGCCGAGCACGCGCTCGATCCCATTTACGCGCATCATTTGGGCGTCGACACGCATGACCTTTTGATTTCGCAGCCGGATTACGGCGAGCAGGCGCTCAGCATTTGCGAAGCGCTCGTGCGCAGTGCCGCGGTCGACATTATCGTCGTCGATTCCGTCGCGGCGCTGGTGCCGAAGCAGGAAATCGACGGGGAAATCGGGGATGCGTCCGTCGGCCTCCACGCCCGTCTCATGAGCAAAGCCATGCGGAAACTCACGGGGATTATCAATCGCACCGGAATCGTCGTCATCTTCATCAATCAGCTTCGCGAAAAAGTCGGCGTCATGTTCGGCAATCCGGAGACGACGACGGGCGGCCGCGCCTTGAAATTCTATTCGTCCATCCGTATTGATATCCGTCGCGGAGAGGCGATTAAGGCCGGAAATGATATTATCGGAAACCATACCCGCGCCAAAGTCGTCAAAAATAAAGTCGCGCCGCCTTTCAAAGTGGCGGATTTCGACATCATGTACGGAGAAGGGATTTCCAAAGAAGGCACGCTTCTCGATATCGCCGTTGCCATGGATCTCATCAAGAAGAGCGGAGCTTGGTTCGCATACAATGGGACGCGCGTGGCACAGGGGCGTGAAAATGCGAAGAAATATCTCCGTGAAAATCCGGCGGTGTATCAAGAAATCGACAAAATCATCCGTGATACGCTCATGGCCGAGCCGCAGAAATTTGAGGACGGCGTCATAGCGACAAATGACGATGATGAGGCTCCGGCAGTCGAAGCCAATGAAGAAAAATAAGACAGCTCTCGAAGCGGCGCTGCACCTCTTGGGCTATCGTGCGCAAAGCGAAAAAGAACTTCGTCGGAAACTCAAGCAACGCGGCTTTTCGGGGAGTGATATCGACAGGGCCGTCGAAGATCTCTATCGCTATGAGTACTTAAATGACGAGGAGCTGGCGGCGGAGATTTTTGAAAATTATCGGCGAGACGGCTTGTACGGGAATCGCTATATCAAGCAGAAACTCCAAATGCGCGGCCTTTCTTGCGAGGATTGGTTGACACCGGAGGAAGAAGAGGAAAAGGCAGAGCTGGCGCTCCAAAAGAAAGAGGTCTCGGCGCCGGGCTATCGGGCGGATTATCAGAAAGCCGCCGCTTTCTTGGCGCGTCGCGGTTTTTCCTACGATGTCATTCGGCGCGTTCTTTCCCATCGGGAGGAATAAGAAAGAGTATGGAAATTTTACAAAATCCTATCATGCAATCCGTCTTGGCCGCCGTGATTTTTCTCTCCATTTTGACGGAAGTCAAGACGGCGGGTTTTTCCGGCGGCGGGCTTGTCGCGCTTTTGGGCGGTGTGCTCTTGCTTTTCGGCGCGGGCGAGACGTGGCCGATGACGGAAAGTCTGCTATATTTCGGCGGACTTTCTTTGATATTGCTGGATTTGTTTGCGCTTTTCACCGGTTTTGTGACGGTCGCGGGGCTGGTCGCGGTCATGACGGCATTGTTTCTGCTTTTCGGCTCGGGAATGGGGGCGACATTGGTTCTCGTGGTCGGCATCGTGCTGGCCATCCTGGTGCTCATTTTCTTGGACAAGAAACTGCCGGACAATCCCGTCTGGCGAAAAATTTCTCTTTCGCTCGCGCTCTCGTCCAAAGAAGGCTATCGCTCTTCGGCAGAAGATTTGTCTCCCTACGAAGGGAAACAAGGCATCGCGAAAACAGTGCTTCGTCCGGCGGGAAAAGTGGAAATCGAAGGCAAAGTCATCGATGCCGTGACGCAAGGCGATTTCATCCATTCGGGCGAGCCGGTCGTCGTCCTCAAAGCCGAATCCAATCGCGTCGTGGTGGAAAAAAGCAGAACTGAGAATTGAGGGGCATGACTGATTCGTTTTTTGCTTTCTGTGGCGTTTGAGATGAAACCGTATGCAAGAAAGAATTGAGGGGGGAGCGGTGCGCTTCGCGCATTTTTATAAAAATCATCGCCGTAGGCGATACCTGTCCTCAATTCTCAATTCTCAATTCTCAATTCTCAAATCTCAATTCTTTCTGCCTAAAAGTTTTTCCATCAAACGCCACAAAACCAAACCATCCCAAGACTTATGCATCTATTTTACAAGGAGACAAGAAATGGAATTTGTTTCATTCATTGCTTTTTTATTTTTGATTATTTTCGTGCTGTCCGTCTTTTTCCATTTTGTGCCGGTGGGACTTTGGATTTCGGCGCTGGCGGCGGATGTCCACATTTCCCTTTTCAATCTGATTGGGATGCGTATCCGGCGCGTGTCGCCCACGATGATTGTCCTGCCGCTCATCAAAGGGACGAAGGCGGGACTTTTGCTCAATGTGAATCAGCTCGAAGCGCACTATTTGGCCGGCGGAAACGTGGACAATGTCGTCGATGCTTTGATCGCGGCGCATCGGGCGCAGATTGCGCTGTCATTTGAGCAGGCGGCTGCCATCGATTTGGCCGGACGAAACGTGCTCGAAGCCGTGCAGATGAGCGTCAATCCGAAAGTCATCGAGACGCCCGTTATTTCCGCCGTCGCCAAGAACGGAATTGAGCTCAAAGTTCGGGCGCGCGTGACGGTGCGAGCGAATATCGATCGTCTCGTCGGCGGCGCGGGGGAAGCGACGATCATTGCGCGTGTTGGCGAAGGCATCGTCACGACCTGCGGCTCCTCGGAGAGTCATACGGACGTCTTGGAAAATCCGGATCACATTTCCCGTACCGTTTTGGGCAAAGGACTCGATTCCGGGACGGCATTTGAAATTTTGTCGATTGATATTGCCGATGTGGATGTCGGAAGAAATATCGGCGCCCAGCTCCAGACTGACCAGGCGGAAGCGGACAAACAAATTGCGCAGGCTCGTGCGGAAGAGCGTCGCGCGATGGCCGTCGCCAAGGAGCAGGAAATGCGTGCCTACACACAGGAAATGCAGGCCAAAGTCGTCGAAGCCGAAGCGGACGTGCCGCGCGCGATGGCCGATGCGCTCCGTTCGGGACATCTGGGCGTCATGGATTATTACAACATGCAAAACATCGCGGCCGACACGGGCATGAGAAAGACGATTGCCGGAGAAGATCCCGCCGCTCATTGATTGCTTTCCGTTTTTTGCTCGCTGTGTGTGGTTGGCGTTGATCTTCAGGCGCGAGATAGTTGCTGGTTGTTAGTTTTTAGCTGTTAGTTTTAAGCGGAAGCGCTTCGCGCGATTCTTATAAAAATTAAATACCGCTTTGTCTAATGGCTAATAGCTAGTAGCTAATAACTATCTTGCGATGTGACACACAGTAAACGGTAAACGGTAAACGGAAGACGGATGCCATGGAGGACATACATGGATTTTGGATTTTTATTGCTGGCGGTGTTTTTCATTTACATCGTCGCCGGGAAGAAACAGGATGCGCGCCGGAAGAAACGGCGTGCGCCGGTGCCGAAGCAACCGGAAAAGATGCGAAAGACAGAACCGACGGCGGGGGAAACCGTTTCGCAAGGCGCGAGGGAAGTCGCGCTTGATGTCGAAGGCTTTCGGGCGCGGCTTCGGATGGCTTGGGGAGAAAAAGAAACCGAGGCAGAGCCGGTTCGTTTGCAGCCGGAAGAAACGGAGACGCCGGCCCCCATCCGTGCGACGGTTTCCGCAAGCCCTGCTGCTACCGTTTCTTCTGTTTCTCGCGTCATGGGAGCGGCGGAGACGGAGCGTGAACGCCTGCGGGCGGAAGCGGCGAAGAGAGAAAAACGAAGCGCACCGCAAAAGAAGAAGTCCGTCGCTGCGTTTGACGGCGAGAGTGCGGAGGCGGCCATGCGGCGCTGGGTGCGTTACGATGCCATCTTGGGGAAGCCGCGGAGCCGTGAGCGGTGGCAATCGCCGGTGCATAAATCATGTTGACATATTACGACGAAGCGGTGCACGGCGCGTTGATTTGGCAAGCGTCGCGGGCGAAATGGTGGGTTATCGTGACATCCGTTCTGTACTCGCTCGCGTCGGCCGTCATGATTTTTTATGCGATGAAGACGTCGCCCTGGATGTTTTTGCCCGCAGCGGTCTTCGTCTGTTTCTTCCTGTGGCGCATTTACGAAGTGCATGTCCCCGTCGTGCTGGCGACGGACGAATGGCTTCTTGTGACGCAGGGGCTCGTGTGGGAGCGGCGGCGCAATGCATTTCGCGTGCGGCGCGAATATTTGGCTGTTTCCTACAAAGAAATCACGGGATTTTCCCACGGCTGGACGGAAATGTACGTCGGCGCGTATGCGGAAGGCGGTCTGGCCAGAATTTCCGTGCCGTTTTTGTTCCTGTCGGCCAAAAACAAACAAAAATTGGTTTCCATCATTGAAGAAAAGCAGGGAATGGGGTAAATGGAGTATCGTTTTGTCAAAATGAATCCGTCGGGGAATACGACGATTTTCGTCTTGGATCCCGTGCCGCCGAAAGAACGCGCGGCACTTTCAGAGCGCTTGATGGGGAAAACGAATCTGGCAGCGGAGCAGGTCGGTTTCCTGACGGAGAAAACACCGCGCGGGGCGGATGTATCCGTTTCCATGATGGGCGGAGAATTTTGTGGAAACGCCGTGCGCGCCGCAGCGGCTTGGCAGCTCTTTTGCGCGCGAAAAGCGGGAAAGAAGGCGGAGGCGGTGGATTACAGCGTCGCTTGCACGGGCATTTCGCGAAACGTCCGTTGCCGGGCGCGTCTCGTGAGTGAAACAAATTTTGACGTATCGGGCGAGATGCCGCTTCCGGAATATACAGAAAAGATGAAAATTGCCAAGCACGATGCGTGGAATGTCGTGTTTCCCGGGATTTGTCATTTCTGTTTCTTCGCGGAAGAGATGCCGCGCAAGGCGGAAAAAGGAAAAATCATCGATTTAATCTTGGAGGCGTGCAAGGAAACGGCGGAGGCCATCGGAATTTTATTTTATGATGGGACGCGTTTGGATCCTTTCGTCTATGTGCGGGAGACGGATACGCTCGTCAATGAATCGAGCTGCGGCAGCGGCACGGCAGCCTTGGCAGCGGCGCTCGCGCTGGAGAAGGGCAGTGCGGTGCATATCGATGCCGCGCAAAAAGGCGGTCTCATCTATGCTGATGCGGAAGTTTCCAATGGAGGCATTATCAAGCTTTCCATCGGGGGAAATGTTTCCGTCGTCGCGGAAGGGATCGCGTATGTGGGATAAGAGAAATTTGTGCGTTTCTATGTCAAGCACAAGTGAATTTGTCCCAAACAATAAAGATTAAGCTCCGGAGATTTCGGGGCTTTTTTTGTCAATCCCAAATACAAACGAAAACCCGAAAAAGATACCGCAAAAACCTGACTCCCGTTGCTTTCGTATCCTGCTCGTTATATAAGTTGGGACAAAATCACTTGTGGTTTATTGAGACAATATCACATGTAGTTCAGAGATGTTCAGAAGTTTCTGATTTTTTTATCGACAAAGTCGCGCCGATTGCGTATAATTAAAAAATATCACAAAAGAAACATCATTCCGTCCTTGGGAGGAACCGAAATGAAGGGAAATGAAATCCGCGAACAATATCTTTCGTTCTTTGAAACGAAGGGACATTTGCGTCTGCCGAGTTATTCGCTCGTGCCGCAAAACGATCCGAGTCTGCTTTTAATCGGGGCCGGCATGGCGCCCTTGAAGCCGTATTTCACGGGAAAGGTGGAGCCGCCGCGGCATCGCGTGACGACGGCGCAGAAATGCATCCGCACGGGCGATATCGAAAATGTCGGGCGCACGGCGCGGCATCATACTTTCTTTGAAATGCTCGGAAACTTTTCGTTCGGCGATTATTTCAAGAAGGAAGCCATCACGTGGGCGTGGGAATTTCTGACGGAAGTCCTCGCGCTCGAAAAAGAGCGTCTCTATGTGACGATTTATCCGGAGGACAATGAGGCGCGCGACTATTGGCACAACTTCATCGGCATCCCGGATGACCATATTTATCCGCTTTCGGACAATTTCTGGGAAATCGGCGAAGGTCCTTGCGGCCCGGATTCGGAAATTTTCTACGACCAGGGCGAAGAATTCGGCACCGATCCGGAGAACCAGATGGGCGGGGACGGGGACCGTTTCCTGGAAATCTGGAATCTTGTCTTCACGCAATTTGATCGGCAAAAGGATGGCACGTATTTGCCGCTCGAGAAGAAAAATATCGACACGGGCGCAGGATTGGAGCGTCTTTCGGCCGTGATGCAGAAGAAGAAAAACAATTTTGAATCGGATTTGTTCTTCCCCATCATCGAGCGCGCGGCGCATTTGGCGGGGAAATCCTATGGTGCGGCCGAGAGCTCGGATGTGTCGCTCAAGGTTATTTCCGATCACACGCGCGCGATTGCCAATCTCATCTCCGACGGCGTGCTTCCGTCCAATGAAGGGCGCGGCTACGTGCTCCGCCGTCTGCTTCGCCGGGCGGTGCGCCACGGGAAACTTTTGGGCATCGAAGGGCCTTTCATCGCGCAGATGATTGACGAAGTGGTCGATATGATGAAACCGGCATATCCGGATCTTTCGGAGAAACAGGATTTCATCAAGAAAATCGCCGCGACGGAAGAAGGGCGTTTCCAGCAGACGCTCAATGCGGGGACGGATTTGCTCTCCGAAATGCTGGAAGATACGAAGAAAAAACAGTCGTCGGTGCTCTCCGGGACGGATGTCTTCAAGCTGTATGACACGTATGGTTTCCCGTGGGAATTGACGCAGGAAATCGCGTCCGAAGCGGGACTTTCCATCGATGAAGCGGGCTTTGAGGCGGCGATGGCCGAGCAGAAGGAACGCGCCAGAAGCGCGCGGGCAAAGGTATCCATGCACGTGGCGACGCCCGACACGACGAAACTTGACGCCGCGGCGCTCACGGCAGAGGACAAAGACGGCGAGACGACGCTCGTGCTGCTTGGAAAAGAAGGAAAAGAAATCACGCAGGCATCCGACGGCGATGCGGTGACGGTCGTGCTGCAAAACAATCCGTTCCATGCGGAGGGCGGCGGCCAGGTCGGCGATACGGGGCGGCTCGTGGCGTCGTCCGGCGTGATTTCCGTCGAAAATACGCGGAAACTTCCCGACGGGATCACCTATCTCATCGGGACGGTCACGGAGGGAACGGTCGCCGAGGGCGAGAAGGTCGAAGCGGTGGTGGACCGCGTGCGCCGCGAATCGGTCGCGCGGAATCACACCGGCACGCACATGCTCCAGGCGGCGCTCCAAAAAGTTTTGGGCAATACGGTCAGCCAGGCGGGCTCGCTCGTCTTGCCGGATCGCCTCCGTTTCGATTTTACCTATCCGGAAGCACTCTCGGCGGCGCAGCTCGAAGACGTCGAAGCGCTCGTGAATGCGGAAATCATCAAAGCGAAGGACGTCGAAATTTGCGAAATGCCGATTGAGGACGCGAAGAAACTGGGCGCGATGGCGCTCTTCGGCGAAAAATATGGCGACATCGTGCGCGTCGTGACGATTCCGGACTACAGCCGGGAGCTGTGCGGCGGTACACACGTGAAAAATACGGGCGAAATCGGACTCTTCCGCATCGTTTCCGAAGGCGGCATCGGCTCGGGCGTGCGGCGCATCGAAGCCGTGACGGGCGAAGCGGCCTATGCGACGACCGTTTCCGAACGCAGGACGCTCGCGGAAGCGGCGGCGCTTTTGAAAGGGAAACCGGAAGAAATCGGCGAACGAATCGAAAAGACGCTCGCGCAGCTCAAGGCGGCGGAGCAGGAGATTGCAAAACTCAAGCAGGCGCAGGCCAAGGATGCGCTCGGCGATATTTTGAAAGAAGCGAAAGAAAAGAACGGCGTGCCGTATGTGGCGGCGGTTATTTCGGCGGAATCCATGGATGAACTTCGCAAAGCGGCGGATCTTTTGAAAGCGAAACTTCCCGGCGGCGCATTCATTTTGGGCGCGGCAGCGGGCGAGAAAGTGAATTTCGTCGGCATGGCGTCGGAAGCGGCGGTCGCATCCGGCGTGCATATGGGAAAAGCTGTCGGCGAAGCGGCGAAAATCGCGGAAGGCGGCGGCGGCGGAAAACCGGCCATGGCCCAGGCGGGCGGCAAAAATCCGGCCAAGCTGGCAGACGCGATAGCGGAAAGTTTCAAAATTTTGGAAAATATGATACAGTAAGCAGATAGAAAACCATTGTGACAGAGCAAAAGAATCCGAGAGGAGGGGATTGGGATGGTCAGCGAAGAGACCATGGTGATTACCAAGAAGGAACCGGGCGAAAATACGCGGGCGCGGATGGCGCTGGAATTGGCTTATGGGGCCCTGAGGGAAGCGGGTCACAATCCGATTCCGCAGCTTGTCGGGTATTTGCTGTCCGGCGATCCGACGTACATCACGAGCCGACATGATGCGAGAAAAATCATCGCCGGTATGGATCGGGATGAACTATTGGAAGAGCTCGTGCGCGGCTACGTGGCGCATCGCAAGCTTTGAAGCGCTGTCTGGGGCTCGACGTCGGGTCGGCCACCATCGGCGTCGCCGTGAGCGATCCCTTCGGCTGGACGGCGCAGGGTGTGGAAACGATTCGCCGCAAGTCGCGCGAGGCCGATTTTGCGCGGCTTGCCGAAATCGTCAAGCAGTACGGCGCGGAAACATTCGTGATCGGCATGCCGCTCAATATGGACGGCACGAAAGGGATGCGCGCGGAGCGGACGGAAGATTTTGCCAAAGAACTACTGGCGGCGTTTCCGGAAATCGGTCAAGAATTTTGGGACGAACGCCTGACGACCGTGATGGCCGAACGAGAGCTCATCGCGGCGGACGTCAGCCGAAAGAAACGGAAACAAGTCATCGATAAAATGGCCGCCGTGGCGATTTTGCAGGGCTATTTGGATCGATTGGCGATGCAAAAGAAATGAGGTATCGGAATGAAAGAAGAAAATTTGCAAGAAGAAGCGGTCAATATCGTGACGATGACGGACCCGGACGGAAATGAGACGGAATTTGCCGAAGACGTCATCATTCCGTACGCGGGAAGACAATTCGCCGCGCTCGTCCGCATTCCGCAGTCGGAAGAAGACGAAGAAGAGCCGGAAATCATTTTGGCCAGAATGGAAACGGAAGAGACGGGCGAAATCGCCTACGTCCCGCCAACGGATGAGGAATTCGACGCGGTGAGTGAGATTTATGAAAATATGTAAGAAAGAGAGAAGCTTTGCCAGGTGGCAGAGCTTTTTTTGTTGGGATGAGAGGCAATGTGGTCGCACCGTTATCCGTCTGCCGTTTACCGTCTGTCATAACGCAAGATAGTTATTAGCTACTAGCTGTTAGCTATTAGACAAAAGCGGTACGCGCTTCGCGCGATTTGTTATACGCGGCTTCGCCGCATTTATAAAATCGTCGCGAGCTTTGCATGGCACTCACCGTCGCCTCGCGTCACTACGTTCCTAAGGCTCCTGTTCGTTTGCACAAGCGACACCTGAATTGCTCACTGCTAACTTTTTACATCTGACGTTTCGACCTCTATGAGACGCCCGGAACTAATAGCTAAAAGCTAATGGCTAATAACTATCTTGCGCCTGACGTCCAAAGCCGAGCATGCGCTCCCGGCTCCCGGCTCCCGGCTCCAAGCTCCCGGCTACCTTGCGCCTGACAAAAAAGCGATTCACGACACAATTCATCCCACACCCCCGTTTCCTCCTGTGTTACAATAAAGAAAAGTTTTTATTTCATGGGGAGGCAGCGATGACGGATTCGTTTGTGCATTTGCACGTGCATACGGAATACAGCCTTTTTGACGGCATCAGCCGGATTCCCGATTTGGTTTCCTACGTGAAATCGCTCGGGCAGGAGGCTCTTGCCATCACGGACCACGGCGTAATGTACGGGGCTGTGTACCTCTATAAGGAATGCATGAAACAGGGCATCAAGCCCATCATCGGCTGCGAGGTCTACGTCACGCGCGGGAGCCGTTTCGACAAGAGCGGGGAGCGCGAGCAGCTGGGGCATCTGGTGCTGCTGGCGGAGACGGACGCGGGGTATCGGAATCTGGTGAAGATTTGCTCCAAGGGCTGGACGGAGGGATTTTACCGGAAACCGCGCGTGGATCACGATGTGCTGGCGCGGTATCATGAGGGGATCATCGCGATGTCGGCGTGCGTGGCGGGGGAGCTGCCGCAGGCGATTTTGTCGGGGAACTTGGACGAGGCGCGCCGTGTGATCGAATTTTATCGCGATACATTTGGGCAGGAGAATTATTTCATCGAGCTTCAAAATCATGGGCTCGCGGAGGAAGCGGCGGTGCGGCCGGAGCTGGCGCGTTTGGCGGCGGAGTATGGCATCGGGCTCGTGGCGACACAGGATTTTCATTACGTCCGGCGGGAGGATGCGCCGTCGCAGGAGATCAAGCTTTGTATTTCCACGGGGAAAAATCTGGACGATCCGGATCATTTCCGCTTTGCGAATGACGAATTTTATTGCAAGAGCGGCGAGGAGATGCGCGCGCTTTTGGGAGAGTTTCCCGGCGCGATCGAAAACACGCGAAAAATCGCGGAGCGCTGCCACGTGACATTTCAATTCGGCGAGCACAAATTGCCGTCGTTTGCGGTGCCGGAGGGGGAGACGGCGCAGACGTATTTGCGGAAACTGTGCGAGGCGGCGCTGCCGGAGCGGTATGAAAATGTGACGGATGAGGTGCGAAACCGCCTCTCTTACGAACTTTCCGTCATTGACAGCATGGGATTTTCGGATTATTTCCTCATCGTCATGGATTTCATTCATTACGCGAAATCGCATGGCATTCCGATAGGCCCGGGGCGTGGCAGTGCGGCCGGGAGCATCGTGTCGTATCTCTTGCACATCACGGAGCTCGACCCGCTTCGTTTCGATTTGCTTTTTGAACGTTTCCTGAATCCGGAGCGCGTGTCGATGCCGGATATCGATACCGACCTGTGCTATCGCGGGCGGGCGCGCGTCATTCAATATCTGGCGCAGAAATACGGCGAGGACCATGTGGCGCAGATTATCACATTCGGAACGCTGGCGGCGCGGGCGGTCATCCGCGATGTCGGACGCGTCATGGGTTTCCCCATCCGCGAGGTGGACGCCATCGCAAAGACGGTGCCGGCGGGCCCGGGCGTGACGCTCAAAAAAACATTGGAAACGTCGCGGGAATTCAAGGCGCTCTACGAGAATGACGAAAAAGTCCGGAAACTCATCGATCACAGCTTGAAGCTCGAGGGGCTCTCGCGGCAATCGGGGACGCACGCGGCGGGCGTGGTCATCTGCTCGTCGCCGGTGGATGATTATGTGCCGATTCAGCTGACGCAGGACGGTTTCTTTCAGACGCAATACGAAAAAGATTTGGACGAGGAGCTGGGGCTTCTCAAGATGGATCTTTTGGGGCTGCGCAATTTGACGGTCATCCACGACGCGGTGGACATGATTTACGAAAATCACGGGATTTTTCTGGACATGGAGGCGCTGCCGAATCGGGACGAGGCGACGTGCGCGATGCTGTGCGCGGGGGATACGGTCGGCGTTTTCCAGTCGGAATCGTCCGGTTTCACGAGCCTTTTGATGCAGCTTGCGCCGGAATGTTTTGAAGATTTGATTCCGATGGTGGCGCTGTATCGCCCGGGGCCTCTGGGCAGCGGCATGGCGGAGGATTTCATCAATCGAAAGCACGGCCGCATTCCCGTCGAGTACCCGCATCCGATGCTGGAGCCGATTTTACAGGAAACGTACGGCGTCATTCTTTATCAGGAACAGGTCATGCGCATTGCGTCCGTCATGGGCGGATTCAGCCTGGGGCAGGCGGATTTGTTGCGGCGCGCGATGGGGCATAAGGAGCCGGAAATCCTGCAAAAGCAGCGGGATCTCTTCGTCGGCGGCGCGGTTCAAAACGGCGTGGCGGAGGAAACGGCGGATTATGTTTTTGATCTGATGGTGCATTTCGCCGGATACGGTTTCAATAAATCGCACTCGGTGTGCTACGGCTGGATTGCGTGGCAGACGGCGTATCTCAAGGCGCATTACCGCGCGGAATTCATGGCGGCGATGATGAGCGGCTACAGCGGAGACCGGACGAAAGTCGGGCGGTATCTGGATGACAGTCGGCGACACGGCGTCCCGATTTTGGCGCCGCATATCAATCGGAGTCTCGCGGAATTTACGGCGCGGGAGGGCGCGATTGTCTTCGGCCTCTCCGGTGTGCAAAATGTGGGGGACGCGGCGGTCGATGCCATTATTTCCGCACGCGAAAAAGAAGGTCCGTTTCTCTCGCTCACGGATTTTTTGGAGCGAGTGGACACGCGCACGCTGAACAGCCGTGCGGTGGAAAGTCTCATCCGTTGCGGCGCGTTGGACGGTTTCGGACACAATCGGCAGGAGCTTCTGGCCGTGCTGCCCAAAGCGCTGTCCATGGCCGGGGCGCGGCGGCAGGACCGGGAATCGGGGCAGGTATCCCTTTTCGAGGAATCGGTCGAGGCCGAGACGCTGCAATATCCGACGCTTCCCGACGTGCCGATGGCGGAAAAATTGCATTGGGAAAAAGAAATTTTAGGTTTCTACATCAGCGGCAATCCTTTGGACGATTACAAAGAACAGATGAAACGCTGCACGCCGATCGAAGAAATTCAGCAAAACGGTCTGAAATACGACGGGAAGCTCGTGTCCGTCGGCGGGAGTGCGGGCGCGCTGAAAAAGATGGTGACGAAAAAAGGGCAGGCGATGGGGCGGCTCTTTATCGAAGATTATACGGAAGGCATCGAGATTGTCATTTTCCCGCAAGCGTGGGAGCGGTGCCGCGATGTGATTGCCAAGCCGGACGCCGTCGTCTATGTGCGCGGCCGCGTGCAGGCCGATGAGCGGGAGACGCGCATTTTGGCCGATGAGGTGATTCCGCTTTCGCAAGTGGGAGAAATCGCAGCGCGCGAGGTGCATCTCTATGTGGACGCGCAGCACGAGACGGATGCCGTTTCCCAAAAACTTTCGGATATTTTGGCGGCGCATCACGGCGGCACGCCCGTCGTCTTGCATTTGGCGAGTCAGCCCCAGCCGATTCGCATGCGGGCGGAGTATGAGCTGGCCTTCAGCGAGGAGGCGCGGCGCGAGCTCGTGGCGCTTTTGGGACCGCGCGGCGTGGAAGTGAGGAAATAGCGATGGAAATGAAAACGGATATCTACGCGGCGACGCTGGCGTATGCGGAGGGCGTGGGCGCGAAACGGCTGCGCGCGCTGATGGACGTCTTCGGTGGATCGAAAGCGCTCTTTGAGACGGATGACGGCGAAATCCGTGCGTCCGGTCTTTTGGGAAACGGGAAAACGCTCGAAAAATTTCTGGAAGTCCGCCGCACGATGCATCCCGAAGACGTGGGCGAACTGTTGCGGCGGCTGGAAATGGGCTGCCTCACGCCGACGGACGACGGCTATCCGCCGCTTTTGAAGGAAACGGCCAATCCGCCGGCGGCGCTTTTCTACAAAGGGCGGATTCCCGATTATGAAAAAACGGTGGCGGTCGTCGGTGCGAGAAAGGCGACGCCGTATGGGATCGGTGCGGCGAAAAATATGGCGGAAGCGCTCGCGAGAGGCGGCGTCACGATTGTCTCCGGCGGCGCGCGCGGGATTGACACGGCCTCGCACGAAGGATGCATGGCAGGCGGCGCGGCGACCGTGGCCGTCTTTGCTTGCGGGCTCGATGTGACCTATCCGCCGGAAAACCGGAATTTATTTTTGCAAATCGTGGAAGCGGGCGGCACGCTCCTCTCCGAATACCCACCCGGCACGCGCCCACTGGGACGCCAGTTTCCTGCCAGAAACCGCATCATCGCCGGTATGAGCCGCGGCGTCCTCGTCACGGAGGCGGCCATCCGAAGCGGTTCGCTCATCACGGCGGATTTCGCGCTTGAAGAAGGCCGCGACGTCTTCTCCGTCCCGGGCAGCATCCTGTGGCCGATGAGCCAAGGGACGAATCACCTGATCCGAAACGGCGCCATCTGCACGACGGCAGCGGACGATATTTTGTCGGAATACGGCTGGGACGAGACGGAAGAGACATTTTCGGAAACGACGCTCCCGCTCCTTTCGGCGGAAGAAGAAATGGTGTACCGTTTCTGCACGACGGCCGCCACCGTCTCGACGGAAGATATCCTCGTCCAGTCCGGCCTGACGATGCCCAAGCTGACAATGCTGCTATTGTCGCTGGCGATGAAAGGATTCATCGTCGAAGCGGGGCCGGGATTGTATGCGGCGTCGAAAGTGGGGAAACGGTAGGTTGTAAAAATTATATACTTCTCTTATAATACCGGCAGTTATCATCGAAACGAGAAAGGGGCGATTATCGTGTTTGATTTGGGAAAAAGGCTGAAAGAACTTCGGTTGGAGGCCGGTCTGAGTCAGGAAAGATTGGCATGGGCGGCCGATATCACACCCGCCTTCGTGGGGCAGTTGGAACGAAACATGAAAAGTCCCACTGCGAAAACATTGGAGAAATTGGCCGGCGCGCTCAATCTGTCTGTCGCCGAAATATTTTCCGATCCCGCTGCGTTGGACGTCGAGCAAAAAGCGGCTATTCGGCAGATTACGTATCAGCTTAAGGATTTGTCTGCGGAAGAAATGCGTTGCGTGTCCGGTATCATCAAGCAGATACTGGAAATTCGTCGCTTGGAAAAGAAAAGAGAGAGCACGGAATAATAACCTCAAGGATTCAGACTCGGTTTTAATCCTTGTTGACAAATTAGATTCGGCGGGAAGATAAATATTATGTATCCAAATTTTAAACGCAGAATTAAGGAACCGCCGGTTAAATCGAAGGAACTTATTTTGCGGCATACTATGCAATGCTGCGTCTTATAATCATCTTTTGCATGCCTGTTCAAAGTCACAAACGAAACGCTCCGGGATCCAAGCTCTAAACAACATAAACGAAACGCTCCGGGATCCAAGCTCTAAACAACATCCTTTCATTGCCGATTCATAGAAGTTTTATCATATTTGACTTTACTATTAATTTCGAGTACACTTCTATTAATATGGAAGGACAACGGCTGGAAGAGGATGTACCGCTGTCGCTACCGGTTTTTAGGGAAAGGATCGGACTTGTATGGAAAACATGCTTCATCTGTTTCATGCGGGCGGCTGGATGATGTACCCGCTCGTGATTTGCTCGCTCATTGTCGTGGCGATTGCGGTCGAGCGTTTCCGTTTCTATCGGGAGAATCGGTCGGATTTTGAGAAACTGGACGCAGAGATTCCCGAATTTTTGCATCGCGGGGATATCGAAGGACTGAAGGCGGCGCTGGAGGCGGACGGCGGGAGCCCGGCGCGGGTGATTTTGCACGCGGTGAAACAGTACGGCACGCGCGCGAGCCAGACGGCTTTGATTGAAGGAGCGGCGGCACATGAGGCAGCGGGGCTTCGCAATTATTTGAATTATTTGTCGGTCATCGTGACATTGTCTCCTCTGATGGGACTTTTGGGGACGGTCATCGGGATGATCGGCTCTTTTGATGTGCTCTCCACGGCGGGCGGGCAGCCTTTTGCCATCACGGGCGGCGTCGCGGAGGCTTTGGTCTGCACGGCGACGGGACTCTTTGTGGCGATTTTGGCGATGATTGTGCATACGTATTTCGCACAGCAGCTCGATCACGCCGTTTCTCAGATGGAGCAGCTCTCCGGTACGTATTTGTCGATTGTGGAAGGCGAAAAATCATGAAACTTCGGTCTCTTCGGGAGGACAAGGAGCCGAGACTCATGATCATTCCGATGATCGATATCATTTTTTTCCTTCTTGTCTTCTTTATGATGAGTATGCTGTCGATGGTGGTGCAGCGTTCGGTTGATATTTCGATACCGAGCGCGCAGACGGCGAAAATTTCCGTGCACGAGTCGGTGCCGGTCAGCATCACACAGGACGGCTCGATTTACGTGGAGCGCGAAAAGATTGCGCGCAAGGATTTCCGGCGTCGAATGGAGATTGAAAAGAGCCGCAATGCGGATCTCAATGTGATTCTTCGCGCGGATGCGAAATCGGAGCACGAAGCTTTTGTGTACGTGCTCGATCAGGTCAAAGCGGTCGGAATCAATCGGATTGGCATCGCGACGGAGTCCCGACTGGATGAAACGAAATAGCGGGGTAGTGACATGAATACATGGAAACCTCGCTGGGGAATGTCATTTGGAATCTCGTTTCTGATTCACGGCGTCGTGCTACTCTTGGTGGGTTGTTGGCTCGCCTTTTTCCCGCATGGGCCGGATACGAAAAATATCGTCGAAGTGGATCTGGTGGAGTTCGGCGGCGGGGGAGGCGGCGGCGGTCGTCCGGGACCGGAAGG
>CAVEYT010000002.1:27525-29092 GCA_963619995.1 Acutalibacteraceae bacterium
AGGAATCGCTTCGCGATATTTTCGCATTCGCGTCCCATCTTAAAAGCAGAATTGAGATTTGAGGGGCCGACCTGTTTTGTTCTTCGCTTTTGGCGGTATTGATGCCAGAAACTTTCTGCTGATAGAGATGAGGGAAAACGGAACGGCCTTCGGCTGTATTTTAATATCGTCGCCGATATCCGTTATCCAATTACATTTGTCTCGTCGAGTGGAAAACAAAGAATTCACGCACGGTTCACGGTGAACGGAGAACGGGCAACGGCGAGATGAGCCACCCAGGGTTAATCTCGCGTTCTCAGCTCCAAGCTTCCTGCTGTTTTGCGCATGACGTACAAAGCAAATCACATCTCAAACACACACAAAAAGCGTCACATCTCAAAAAAAGATGCGACGCTTTTTTTCGTACCCGTTTCTATTTTATTAAATCGTATTTTGCGAACCCAGAACGGCGATGATTTTATGTTTCACCATTTCCTTGACGGCGGCGCGGCCGGCTTTGAGATAGGAACGCGGATCGAAGTTTCCGGGATCTTTCACCAAAGCTTCGCGAATCGCGCCCGTCATGGCGAGACGAATGTCCGTGTCGATGTTGATTTTGCAGACGGCCATTTCCGCCGCGCGGCGCAGCATATCTTCCGGCACGCCCTTGGCGCCCAGGACTTCTCCGCCGTAATCATTGCATTTTTTCACGAATTCCTGGATGACCGTCGAAGCGCCGTGGAGGACAATCGGATAATCCGGGAGAAGTTTCCCGACTTTTTCGAGACGTTCGTAATCGAGGTAGGGATCGCCTTTGTATTTGTACGCGCCGTGGCTCGTGCCAATTGCAATCGCCAGCGAGTCGCAGCCCGTCTTTTCGACAAATTCCGCTGCCTCGTCCGGATCGGTGAAGAGCGCGTCTTTCGCGGAAACATTGACGTGCTCCTCCACACCGGCGAGACGCCCGATTTCCGCTTCCACGACGACGCCGTGCGCGTGCGCGTATTCCACGACTTGTTTCGTCAGGCGGACATTTTCGTCCCAATCGTATTTCGAGCCGTCGATCATGACGGAGGTGAAGCCGCCGTCGATGCATTCTTTCGCAATTTCAAACGACGAGCCGTGATCCAAATGGAGCGCGACCGGGATTTCCGGATAGGCTTCGGAGGCAATTTTCACGAGCCCCACGATGTAATTCTGTCCGGCAAATGTGCGCGCGCCCTCCGACGCCTGCAAAATGACCGGTGAATTCGTTTCGTGCGCGGCCTCCATGATGCCCTGAATAATCTCCATGTTATTGACGTTGAAAGCGCCGATGGCATAATGCCCGGCATACGCTTTCCGAAACATTTCTTTCGTCCCGACGAGCGGCATACAAATCCTTCCTTTCTGTGTAAATGAAATTTGATTGGAAACCAAAACATCGAAATAAAATTTTGAAAACTCTTTTCAGTTTCTCCTGACCTTATTATACAAAATGAGCGCTTCTTTTTCCATAGGAAATAAAGTGAGGGAAGAGGGGCCGGGCGGATTTTTTTCGAATCGTTTGAGGCGTTTGTGATGATGGCTTGCTGCTGATAGGGAAGAG
>CAVEYT010000003.1:0-6619 GCA_963619995.1 Acutalibacteraceae bacterium
GCCGACGCGTCTCGCGGCCTTAAGTGGTAAGTACCGCTACAGCTTATCAAAAGTTTCGCGTCTCTTTCGACGTAAGCATTTAAGGCCGAGCGGCGGCGCCCCCGGAGTACAGGCGAATTTTGCCCTGGCGGCGGTTTCTTTCCTTTGCTTCGTTTCCTTTCTTTCCCGGGAAAGAAAGGAAATGAAGAACGACAGGAGTTCTGCGGGAAACCGCACCGCATGATTTATCATAAATAACGCCACGCAGCGCTATGCGTCAAAATAACAGGTGTCGCTTGTGCAAACGAACAGGAGCCTTAGGAACGTAGTGACGCGAGGCGACTGTGAGTGCCATGCAAAGCTCGCGACAATTTTCGCATTACGCGTCCCATCACCCGCCCCTTCGGGGCACCCTCCTCCAAAGGAGGGCTTGCATGTAGCGGCTCCGCCGCATTTTTATAGCGCCGAACGGCGCTTAAAAAATACTTTCGCCCCCGGCGCCAAACACCTTCATCATCTTCTGAAAGACCGAATCCCGGTCTTCGGTAAAATACCCGAGATAGAGCGCGACGGTATTCTCCCCGTCCGGCTCCGTCGTGCTTTCCGTCCCGTACGCCGTGTGATCGGCCAGAAACCGTCCGTCCATCGGCGTGAAATCGGCCGAAAGTCCTTCGAGCATCGCGGCCGCAAAGGGCGTGATGTCCTCCGCCGAGACCGGTTTCCCTGCCGTCGAACCGGCGCGCACCAAAATTTTTTCCGTCATCCGCGCCGCTTCGCTTTCGCCGGACGCGAGCTCAAAAGGCGCCGTGAAAACATTTTCAATTTCCAAATACGACAGCCCCGCCAAGAACGCGTACAGCGAATACACGTCTTCTTCCCGCACGCCGCCGCGGCGCAAATCCACGATGTTTCCGTCGATTTCATCCAAAGCCGTCGAAGCCCCGGCGCAGAGCGTCGAAAGGACGCGCCAGCCGACCGTCTTCCATTCCGCCTCTCCCGCATCGCAGAGCGCATTCCAGCGCGACAGCAAATCGTCCTGTTTCAAAAGAAGTTCGTCGTGCGCGCCATCCGGAATGCGGAAATAATGCGCGGAAAATTGTGCGTGGCTGTTCGCCTTTTCAATGAAATTCGTCGGTGCGCCGGCTTCCGTCAGTTTCGCCGTCAAAAACGCAGGCGGCACGCCCATGTCGATGAGCCCGCCGACGAGCATATCCGGCGTCAGACGCCCGTAGGCGCGGATAAACAGTGCTTTCATCCCTTCACATCCTCTCTTTGCCGGCCCTTCCCCGGCCCGTCCTCCGCCACGGCGACATTGGCCGTGCCGAATGTTTTCATTTCATTCAGCATATCGAGCGCCGCGTCCAGGAGCGAAAGACCCAGCGCCGAGCCCGTCCCGGCCGCGACGGTCAAATCGTAATGCAAAAATCCTTTGAGCGAAAGCCGCCGCATCTGCATCAAATGCACGGGCTCATCGGACGCCACGGACGGAAAGATGAAATTTTTGATTTCCGGATACACGGAAACGGCCGCCAAGACTGCCGCGCCCGTCACCGCATTATCAAATACAATCATCATACCGCGCCGCGCCGCGCCGACGACGAGCCCGAAGAGCATCGCAATCTCCGCCGAGCCGACTTTGGCCAAAATTCCCATCGGATCGGCCGCAAAATCGCCCACATCCGAAAGATGAATTTGGAAACCGCCTTGCTTGGACGCTTCCTGCAATTCTTCTTTCATGACAGCCGCCGTCACCGAGAGAGCCGAGAGCATCGAGCGCTCCCCGATGTTTCCGAGCCCGACGGCTTCCACGCCCTGCGCCGAGAGCGTCCCGGCGACGGACATGCCCAGCGACACGGCCGCTTTGACCGCTTCCTCCGTCATCGCGCCGCCCGTTTTCCTCGTGCCTAGGCAGACTTTCTGCACCAAAAGCCCCGCTTGATCGGACACCTCTTTTTCGAGCCCCACATCGATCACGTACACGGGCGCTCCCAAATCGCGCGCCAAAACCGACACCGGTGCGCCGCCTTGGCAGACAAGACGCGTTTCCGCTGCCGACAATTCTCCTTTTGTATGATTGTCTCCATCGACCGCCGTATCGCCGCACGCAATGACAATCGCTTTGGAAACGGTCTTCGGGCGCGGGTTTCCCGTAATCGCCGCCATCCGAATCGCCATATCTTCCAGCTGCCCCAGCGAATGGAGCGGCTTAATCAAATTGTCCACATAGAGGCGGCACGCTTCCGCCACATCGCCGCGAAGCTGCGGAATCTCACTCATACGCTCACCCCCGCTTCCTCGGCCGTCACGCATTCGCGATACATGGAAATCGCGCGATCGAGCATCCGTTTCTGAATGCCCGCGCCGACCGATTCGCCCAGCCGAAAATCCAAATCGATATATTCGGAAAGCCCCAGCGCGCGGAGCGATTTTTGATGCGCTTCCTCACGCGACAAATGCGACGCCATCAGATATTCGGCCGACAGCGGGCAGAGCGAACGCGCGATGAAAGCCGCCGCCGTCGTATTGAAACCGTCGATGATCGTCATGGCCCGATGCGCCGCCGCGCCCAAAATGACGCCCGCCATGCAGCCGAATTCAAAGCCGCCGACTTTCGAGAGCACGTCCAGCCCGTCCGCCGCGTCCGGCTGATTCACATCGAGCGCGCGCTGCACGACCTCCACCTTGCGCACGAGCCGCTCATCGGAAATATTCGTCCCGCGCCCCGTGACCTCCGCCGCGTTCCAATGATTGAAAGCGCCCAGAATGCACGCGGCCGACGTCGTATTGGAAATCCCCATCTCGCCGATCGTAAAGACGCGATAGCCCTCGCGCACTTTTTCTTCGGCAATCTCAATCCCAATCTCAATCGATCGCACCGCGTCCCGCCGCCGCATCGCAGGACCTTCGGAAATATCGTCCGTCCCCCACGCAATCTTTTTATCCAAGACGCCCGCAACGTCGCTCATGTCCGCCGCGATGCCCACATCGACAATCACCATCGACAGCCGCCCGAAATGCGCCATCGCATTCGCCGACGCGCCGCCATTCGCATACGCGCGCACCATGCCGACCGTCGTTTCCTGCGGATACGCGGACACGCCCTGCCGATACACGCCGTGATCCGCGCACGCAATCACCATGCAGCCGCGCGGCACCTCCGGCATCGCATCGCCCGTGACGCCGACGTAGCGCGTCACCATCTCTTCCAATTTCCCCAGATTCCCCATCCCGAGATACAAACTTTTCCAGCGCAAAGCCGCCTCGTTCATCGCATCTTGCCGGAGCGGAGAAATGCTCCCCATCGTTTCTTCCAAAAGACTCATACTGTCCTCAAATTAAAAAATATAAAAATGTTTCACCTTATTATAGCAAATTTTGAAAAACTTTTTGCAGAAAGCGGCGTGATTAACTTTGGGTGACTCATAGAGATTGAGACGTCAGACATCAGACGATCAGACGTCAGACTTTAGCGGTGTCGCCTCCGGCGACGATTTTTTATTTGCGCCGGCGCCTGCACTACTCACTGCTCATGACTACCGTTCACTTTTTCTTGTACCTGCCGCCCAAAGTCAAGCAAGCAGCTGATGTCTCGACCGCTTTGTGCCTTCAAAGCCAATCACGACCATGTGACAGTCTGATGTCTGACGTCTGACCGTCTGATGTCTCGACCTCTATGTGACACAAAAGCCAATCACGCGCTCCAGTCTCCAAGCTCCAAGCTCCAGGCTCCCGAATCATAGCTCTAAGCTCCCAACAAAAAAGAAGCTGTGAATCATTTTTCACAGCTTCTTCCCGTCTCAGATACTTTTCTGCAAATAGAAATGAAATCCCACATCGCGATCAAATTTCGATTTCGAATCGATGTACGGGAAGCCCAGCACCGCTTTGGCGTACCAGGTGCCCCGGGCCACTTCGAGACCGAGACCGACGCTGGCGAGCCGCGCCTTATCTTCCCGCACGGAAAAATTATTAACAGACATCCCGTAATCCCAGAACAAAAATCCGCGCACCGTGCGATGATCCTCGCTCAGCGGAAATCCGTACTCCACACTCGCCAGCCAACCTTTGTCCCCGGAGATCGCACTTTCCTGAAATCCGCGCACCGTCGAAAGGCCGCCCAAGGTGAATTGCTCCGTCGACGGAAGACTTTCGTGCGACGTGTATTGTCCCGCAAGGCGCAGCGACAAATATTGATCCCGGGGCAAATTTTGCCGCCGCAGCAGATACGCGCTGTAATACGAGCCATTTTTTTCTTTGTGATTGAAATTGTCATCGCTGTCGTAGCCGGTGACGCTTCCCATGAAAAACCAAAGCCCGCGCCGATCGAAAGATCTCTGGCTGAGTCCGAATCGCAATGTTTTCGTCTCATCATCGGCCAAATCCATCCCGGAATATTGCGTCTCGGACGATTTTTTGTGTGCTTCCAGAAATACATCCGTCTTGACGCGTGACGTGACGCGAAGCGGATGCGAAAGCGAAATCCCCAGATCTTCGGAATTCGCTCTCATGTTAAAATTTCTGAAAGTCCCGTGAATGATATTCACCATGTTTCGGGAAAAGGAAACGGCCATTCTCGTCCCGCGTGTGCCGATCGGCGTGTCGTAGGAAACGGAGCCGCCCCAGACGCCCTGTGTCCAAACCGGCGCGACGGAAATCGACGAATCGCGCCCATTGAGCCCGCGATACTCCGTGTAGAAACCGAGACGCGTACGCCCGCTTTCCGCTTTCCCCGCATTGTCGACGAAGAGAAACGTCGTGAGCGGATTTTTATTTTCATGGAGCGTGAGATAGAGATCGGACGTCCCCTCTTCTTCGCCCGGCACCAATTCCGCCTGAATCTGATACACATTCGTGGCGTTGTAGCGCAGCAAATCATTCCGCAGGCGATCCACATTCACCAAATCGCCGGACTTCGCGCGAATCCGATCGCGAATCGATTTTTCGGAAATGCGATCGTTTCCCGTGATTTCCACCTTTCCGAATGTCCCTTCGATGAGGCGGATGTAGACAATCCCGTCCTTCACCGTCTGCGGCGGCAGCACCGCCTGTGCCGTCGGGATTCCTTTTGCGACATAGAGCGCATTCAGCCGATCCACCATCGCTTGGAGCTCGGACACATTGCTCGCGCCGGCGCCTTTGAAATGCACGGCTTCCTGAATTTCCTCATCCGTCAGAATTTGCGATTTCGTCACGCGCACTTCTTTCACTTCAAAGGAAAGCTCCGTCGCCGGCGCCGCGTCTCTCGTCGCGCGGACCGTCAGCGGCGCCGTCTTTTCGCGCGTTTCCTCTTCCTGGCTGTATTTATAATACGCCGCCATCGCCTGCTGATCCTCGGTGGTTCGCTGCGCCTGCCGCACGATGTCCTCGACGGACGATTCCGCCCGCGCCACATACCCCGCCTGCGCCAAGATCCCGAAAGCAAGCAAAAGCACGCCGACTCTTTGACTCCTTTTCATGCCGTCCTCCTTCTCTTACCGTTGCGCAGGATTCACGGAATGATACGATTCCGTTTCCGAAACGCTCCCGAAGCGAATCGCGCCGGACACCGTCGTTTCCTCTTTCTCTTCTTTTTCCGCGCCGTCTTTTCCGAGGCCCCGCAAGCCGTACAGACTGCGATTCATCGTCGCGTGCGCCGTGGAATCGGCCGAATCGCCGTTGATCAAAATCCCGTCAT
This sequence comes from Acutalibacteraceae bacterium, assembly GCA_963619995.1. GTDB lineage: Bacteria > Bacillota > Negativicutes > Veillonellales > Dialisteraceae > UBA1822. The sequence goes on from CAVEYT010000003.1 coordinate 5,654, forward strand.
CCACCCGCGTGAACGGCACATCCGTTTCGATTCCGATCCCTTTGAGGCGAAGCGTCCCGATCCATTCGGCCATTCCGTTTGCCGGATTTTTCCGAAGCGAGAAATACACGCGATTCGTCTGCATCGTGCTGCTGCCGCCGAGCGCCGAATTCGAAAGCCCGATGTCATCGATGCCGGTGAAATCGAGATGCTCGATCGCGCTGTTTTGAATCGTGACCGCGCCGGAAGACGTCGTGTGAATGCCGGCGTAATGCGCTTGGTTTCCGTCCTGTCCCCGAATGGAAACGGTGAGCTCCTTCGCATCCGACTGCAAATCGTCGATGCCCAGATTGTCCGCCGTGAACTCCACATGCGAATCGGCCTTGACCGTGTCCGCCTCGACCGTCTTTCCGCTGAGCTGCAAATTCTTCTTCACCGAAAGGACGGTGCTGCCCTTTTGGCCGACGTCAAACCCTTTCGGCTCCGCGTTTCCGAAGAAAATACTCCCCGATTGCCCGACGCCGGTCGGCTTCGATGCCGGCTCCGACGTGTCGACGCCATCCAGTTTCTTCACATTCTCCTTGTCCGTCAGGCGAATGTCCTCGCCGGCCGTCATCGTCGCGCTGTCGGCGGAAATCGAAGCATTCGCGCCCTCCGACGAAATGGAGCCCTTCGCCTGCATGTCGAGCGTGACGGATTCGGACCGATGCACGACGATATCTTTCCCGGCATTCATCGAAAGCGTCTTGCCGATATCCGATTCCAAGACCGTCATCGAGTCGCCGGACGAAAGCGTCGCGTCGTTTTCCGTCGCCAATGTTTGGATGGAGAGCGTCTGCCCCGCCTGCACATCGGCATCCTTCGCCGTCGCGCTTTCAATGGAAATATTTTTATCCGAAGAAACATTCATCTTCTGCGCCGCTGTCGCCGTCCCAATCGTCGCGTCGCTTCCGCTCTGGATCGTAAGATCGCCTTCCGTCGTCGTGA
>CAVEYT010000003.1:6748-22358 GCA_963619995.1 Acutalibacteraceae bacterium
CCGCCTCGCTGTCGACATCCGCGCTGCCCGCCGTGAGTTTCTTCACGGTGAGATTGCCTTTGCTATCCAAATCGGCCGTGCCGCTCACATCGAGATTCTCCGCGTCCAGCGTCGCACCGGAATTAGCCGTCAAATTGTTCGCAGACGTTATATTTCCAAGCGTCATTGCGTCTCCGCTCGTGAGTATCATATCGCCCGTTGTCGTCGTAGCAGTTGTGATATTGAGTTTCCCTTCCGAAGAAGACGTCATATTTCCCGCGACCGTCGCCGTTCCAATCGTCGCGTCGCTTCCGCTTTGGATGGTGAGATTTCCTTCCGTCGTCTTGACCGTCGTCGCATTGAGTGTCGTGCCCGCCTTCAGCGTGAGATTGCCGGCCGTTGTCGCATCCGTAATTTGCACCGCGCCTTGGCTTTCCACTTGGCTGTCGCCGCTGCCGGCCGAAAGTCTCTTGACCGACAAATCCGTGTCCGCCGTCATGGTGACGGGGCCGTCCGTCGCCGATGCCGTCAGATCTTTTCCGGTCGCGCCGTTCGTTCCCATGTACGTCACATTGTCCCGCGCGGCGAAGGTGCTGCCGTCGATGGTCGCGCCTTCGCCATCATTCGTGACCGAGACGCTACCCTTATCGGCGCCCATTTCGCCGCCCCGGATCGTGCCGGTATTGGCTATCGTCAGGTTTCCGGAAAGCGCCGTGAAGTCCACATCCTTAATCGCGCCTTTATTTGTGAGCGTGAGACCGGATGTTTCCGTCGCGCTGTCCTCGTCACCGCCCGTGAACGTGCCGCCTTCGATGGTGGCGTCCTTCGTATTGTACACGGAGAGCGAATTGTTTCCGGTGAATGTCCCTTCCGTGATGGTGCCGCGATTCGTCAGCGTCAAGTCTCCCGCGGAAATCTTGGTTTCCTCCGACGCCGTATCGCCGAAGAGCGTGATGTCCGCGCGGCCTTCCGTTTCCGCCGAAATCTTGCCCGGCGTCACGGTGCCGTCCGCCGCCTTCGTCCCGGTCACTTTCATGCCGACCGAATTCGTGTTCGCCGTCGCCGCGTCCGTGTGCTGCCCTTCGATATTCTCCGCACCGCTGATCGTGATGTTTTCGCCTTCGATATTGACGTACGTCGTCCCGATCTCCGCGCCCTCGGATTCATCGTCGTTTCCTTCGACGGCCAAGAGACTTCCTTTCCCGTTCAGCTCCAAGGAAACGTCGCCCTCGGAGGCGTAGACCGTATTGATGATGAGATCGCCGTCAGCTTTGGAGAGCGTGACGCCGTCCTTCGCGCGCGCCGTGAGGACGCCGCTGCCGGTGACATTCACATTTTTGATCGCGCCGTCGCCGGATTCGAGGACCAGCTGGGCATTCGAGCCCGCCGTGATGCCGGCTAAATCGCCGGACGTTTTCAGGCGAACTTCATCGTCGCCGAAGAAGGTGCTCCCCTCCGTGAAGCCGCTGAGGCCGACGAGGTAAATCGCGCCTTTTTCCGCCAGCGCCTTCATGACGCCCGTCGTTTCCGCGTCAATCGGACGGACAGAGGAAACGGTGACGATATTCCCATCGATCTTGAAATCGCCGCGCTCGGCCGCCGACAGCGCCAAGAGCTCGGCCGCCGTGAGTTTCGTCGGATCGGACATATCAATCGTCATGCCCGTCTTCTTTTCGCCGATGTTGCCACTGTGGTCCGCACCGTCTTTTCCGAGCGCCGTCATCGTGATCGACGCACCGGAGACATGCGGCGTCTCCTTGAAGGATGTATTCGTATCGGTGATGCCCTCCTTGATGCCGCCCGGCGTAAAAGTGATGAGCAGCGATTTCGCGGACGTCGCCGAACCCACGAGGCACGCCGCTTTTTCATCTTTTGTGAGGAAATCATCGCCCGAAAGGGCATCCGCCGCAAGGGACGCATTGCCGTAGAGCGTCGTGTCCGTCGAGTCTTCGATGGATTTCACATACGCCTCGACGCCATCCTTCGTCCATTTGTCGACGCCGGCCGCCACGAGCTCATCATAGCGTTTCTGCCGCTCCGCCACATAGCTTGCGATATCCGCATCGGTCATCCCGCTATTTTTCATCGCTTCCGTCGTCGCCGCATCCAGCGTGTATGCCCCGTCTTTGACGAAAGCGCTCAAGCCCACAAACTCGCCGTATTTCCCGTACACTTTCGCCGTGAGCAAATCTTTCTGCTTTTGAATCGTCGTGCCTTCGCCTTCGAGAATCGCTTCATTCGCCCAATGGAGCAGCTTTTCTTTCGCGCTCTCATCGGTGTAATCCGTGAAATTGTTGTCGAGGAAACTGCCGTTCGTCTTGAGATTGACGGCGCCTTTTTCGGAAATGACGCTGTCGATGTAAAGATCGCCGGACGTATTTTCGATATTGATATCCCCGTACGCGCTCGCTTTGAGACCGTAATCGGCGCCTTCTTTTTGTCCGGTCGACACCGTAAAGGAAACGGGTTTCCCTTCGGCATCCGTTCCGCGAATCACGCCGCCGGAGACGAGCTCGACGCGATTGGCCGTCATCGTGGCGCCCGCCTTTTGGATCAGATCGCCGTCTTTGGCCTGCACGACAGCCGTCTCGCCGGCCGTGATATGGCCGACATTGACGGAGCCGCCCAAGACGTCGACGCCGAAGTTTTGCCCCGCCTTCCCGGAAATTTCCGTCGCGTCCGTGCGAATGAGCGCGTCTTTCGTGCCGGCGTTTCCTGTAGCGTCAAGCTTCAGGCTCCCCGTCTTGATGTAGCCCGACGTCGATTGCTGGACGATATTCTGCCCGGCAAGAGAGGTCTCGCCGGCGCCGTTTTGCACCATCCCATTGAGATAGACATTTTTACTGCCGCCGTCGACGTCGATGGTCCCGCCGTTCGCCTGACCCATAAAGCCGATCCCGATATCGTAATCCGCTTTCATGGAGTACTGCGTGACATCCGTATCGTAGCTCTTTTGCGTGAGCTTGTAATTGTATTTCTTCGCGAGCCAGATCGTATACCAGAGGCGCGTGGACGTCTTTTCAAATTTCACCGTCGTCTTGTCGCCCTTATTCGTCGTGGTGGAAACTTGATATTCATCGCCTTTCGTCCCGACATTATTCGAATCGCTGACGAAAGCGCCGCCGTTCAATTGCTTGGACTCGCCATACACCACCTTTTCATCGGCGCCTCTGTTTAGCATTTCCTCCGCGGTCGGTTCCTTATCCGCGATGCCCCACCAATCCATGCGCGTATCATTGATCTCGTACGTATACGTGACGCTCTTGTCCTGCCCGATCTGGTAATTGTAATAGCTACCGGACGCCGGTTTGTACACGCCCGCATTTTCCTCGTAGCGCGTCACCTCCGGATCGCCCGAAGCCTCGCCGCTCGCATATTTCTGGACGGACATCACAATCTGCCCGTTTTCTCTCGTGTACGTCGTCTTTCGCGTGATATTTCCCGTCGAGCGATCCAAATCGGTGATCTCAATCTTACCCTGCTTGCCTTCGCCGGTCGACAGCGACTGAATCTCCAGATCTTTATCGGAATGATTTTTCACCGTGATGCCGCCGTAGCCGTCGAGCGCTTCGATTTTCGCCTTCGACGTATCGTTCGTCGTATTCAAAATCGTCCCGACGAGGGAAATATGCCCGCCGCGGATTTCCGCATCCGCCACGACGAAACGGTCCGTTTCCCAGTCGTAGCTGATGCCATCGATTCCGTTTCCGTCCGCGTCGGCGACCAACAGCGTCTTCCCTTTTACTTCGTCGGTGATCTCCGTCACGAAATGTTTCTCGCTGCCGTCCATGTAGTAAATCTTGTAAGCAGCCGGAATTTCCACGGTCTTTGCCGCCGTACCGCTCTGAATCTTGGAATTGATATTGAGATAGCGCGCGCTGATGAAAATATTTCCGTTCGCTTGGATGCCGGTATCATCAAGCGTCGCTTTGCTCCCGTCGGTATTCATCGGATTGCCGCCCACGCTCGTGATGCTGCCGTTTTTGTCCAAATCGGCGACTTGGATGTAATCGCCGTTCTTTACGTCGATCTTCACCGAGCCGGCGTAGATATGGCCGTGATTGGCCACGTCGCCGTAGTCGCTCGTGACATGGACGCTCCCGCGCGGATTGTAGATGTAGCCGGACAATGTGACGCCGGACGCCATGTAAATGGGCGCGCCGTCATCGTCCCGATACGCAGAGGGTCTGAATTCGTTTGTGACGGAAACGGCCGGTGCCTTCGTGTCCGCCGCCGTCTTCGTCGTAAAGGAAACGGCCTTTGTCGCATCTTTATTGATGGCTTTGATTTGATCGGCGACCGTCTTGTCCGTCGCTTTCAGCTGTTTTCCGTTGTAATAGACGTTTCCGCCCTGGTCCGTCCCGGTCGTGCCGCCGCGGCCCACAATTTTGATGTCGCCGACGACCAGCTGATTCGGCGAATTGTTCGTGACGGTGACCGTCGCGTCCGTCGGCGCCGAAAGCGTGCCGCTGCCGTACACATTGTCCCCTTCGAAGAGAATATCGCCCAGCTGCGCCGTGATCTCTCCAATCGTGACATCATGCGTCATCTGTCTGTATTCGTTTGTATGGAGAAGGTAATACGCACCGTCCGTCCCTTCGGGCACGTAGGCTCCGTTTCCATCGACTACGACACATTTCGTGCCATAATACCAGAATACCCCGTTTTCATCCTCCGTACCGCCGTTTTGGAAGAATGCCTCCGTCGCCGAAATCTGATTTCCCAGCTTATCGATATTTTGCAAATACGTGCTGATTCGATTCTCACAATCGGATTTCTGATCGCGCAGAAGCTGATTTTCACTCACCAATTCCGCGCTGCTGACTTTTTCCGGATCGCCGACGAAATCCCTGTCATACGCATCATTGTAGTCTGCCAAAAGCGCGGCAAAATCCGACTTGACCTTTGCCATGGTCTGCGTCGCCGCCGTTTCCGCCGTTTGCGCACTTTTCCAATTCGCTCGACTCTCATTGTATTTCTTGACCAATTCCGAATCGGAGTACTGCGAAATATACGCTTCCGGCGACAAATTTTCCTTCTGCGCCGCCTGATCGATCGCCGTCGCCAGCTGATTGTATTTCTGGTTCTGCTCTTTGGCCTCGACCTGCGCCTTCAAAAGCGCCGAGACGGCATTGTCATACTCCGTCTTTTGCGCTTCCACTTGCGTAAATTGCGTGATCTGCGCATTGGTCGCATCCAGTTTCTCATTCATTTTCGTCAGGAATGGTTCACGGTTCTGCACAGCATGGTCGTACGCCACTTTCGTATCAACGAATTCGGAACTTCCGCTGTACGCCATACGAATGAAACGCTTGCTTCCGTCCGTCAACGTCTCGAAATAGCCAAGCCCTTCTTCGACCATTTTCTCTTCGAGGAAAGCCAGCTCAGCTTCGTACGCCGCTTTGGCCGCCTCGCCGCCGCCGTAATCCTGCAAGAGCTGCTTGAGCTCGTCATAGCGCGTGAAGAGATCGCTGTCGACCGGTTTCGATACGCCGTATGTATACGAAATATCGCCGTCGCTCGTGACCGTCGTGATCCATTTCCCGTCCGTCCCGACACGGCCGCCGACCGTAATCGTTTTGTTTCTGTGAATGCCCGTCTCGGCCTTGCCGTTCATTTCCGTATCGGCCGTGACGGAGACTTCGCGTTTCCCGACCGTATTCCCGGACGCAAAGGCATCGCGAATCGCGCTCGTCCACGATTTCGTTTCCCCGGACGCTTTCGCCGTGAGATCCCCTTTATTGGCGCGCAGATAAATATCCCGATCGCTGCGCAAATCGGCCGCGGCGGAAATCGTGAGCTTCGCGTCGCCGGTGATTTTCGCAAAGGGATCCTCGCGGTCCGTGATGGGAACGGCCGATGCGCTCAGCAGATCGCTGTGCGCCCACGCGGTGACCTCGCCGGCCTCCCCCTTCGCATCGCGCCCGCTTCCGACGGAAATATCGCCCTTGGCCGTCTCCGCCGTCGCGCCGAATGTCGTCTTTAAATGATTGTTGTACGTCACATCGTTCGTAGAGCCGGCCGCGCCGACGAGGCCGAATACATCCACGGTGGTCCGGCTCGAAATGTCCGCATCGTTTCGCGTCCCGACGCCAATGGAGCCGCCCCGATACGACGCATCGTACGTCTTCGCATCCGTCCCGGCGTAATCTTCCTGTTTCCCCGTGGCATTTGCCGAAGCCGTATCACCCGCCGCAAGCGACGCACCGTCCGCGACATTCACGCTCGTATTCGCCGTGGCCGTGGTTTTATTTCGGATGCCGGCCATCGCGACAAAGAACGATCCGCCGTAAATGTCGTGATCTTCTTTGGAAACAATCTTGCTCGTCGCTTCCACCGCGATGGCTTTTTTATCGTACGGCGTCAGGCCCTTCTTTGTCTCTTCGTCCGTCAGCGTCGCATTGGCGGCCATCACGACCTTCCCCAGATCCACGCTCGTATTGTGCGTGATGTCCGTCTCGGAATCGATACCGGTCCCGCCCACAAGCGAGGCCCCGATGCTGAGCGACGTCCGGCTGTTTTCCGGATTTCTTTCCGATTCATTGTGCGCGGCAATCGAAGTCTCCCCCTGCGAGGAAATGACGGTGCCGTCGCCCACTTTGACGTGGGAATCGGACGTGATGTCCATCCGCAATTGACCGCCCGTGCCGGATGCCATCCCCGCGCCCACCGAATTCATGCCGATGTCTTCGCTGTCTTTATGATCGGAGGAAATCGTCACCGTCTTTCCATAGAGCTGCGCGCTCTTTCCGATATCGACGCCCGTCTTTTGATCCAGCGTCACGGAAGAGAACGCGACCGCACCGGCCACGACGCCGCCCGCACCGGCAATGGTATTCGCATATGAATTTTTGAAATTCGTATCTTCCGGCTTTTTCATCGCCGCTTGCAGCTTCAAAGCATCGCCGGCGTAGAAACGCACGCCGTCGCCCACGTCCACGAGCGCTTTGTCTTTCGATACCGTCTTGGCGACCGTGATCCCGACCGCGCCGGCCCCGGCACTCGCCGCTGTCGCCGTCGCTTTCAAAATCGGCGTATTCTCTGCCGTGACGGAAATCGCATTCCCGGAAATCACCGCATTGGCATCGAGTTTCGTCTTGGCCGTCACGTCCGAGGCGAGCGAGACGCCCGTCCCCGTACCGGTGAACATCCCCAGACTCGCGCCCACGGCACCGGCCACCAGTTTCGTATCCGCTTTTGAGGAAATATCGACCGTCGGCGTTTCCGTGGCCTTCTTTTCTTCATTGTACGCGCCGCCGACGGTGCTGCCGCTTCCCACCGTCGTCTCCGCGCTGCCTTCTATGGAAGCCGTGATGACGGCGCCGTTCGCCGCGCCGTACAAAGCCGCCGACGCACCGACGAGCGTGGAATCGAATGCCCGCGTATTCGTCGTGCCGATTCCAATCTTCCCGTCCGAGAACGTCGCGATGCGCACATTGTTTCCGATCATGGTCCTGACGTCGCTCTTGTCATTCCATGTTTCTTCCGTCCCTTGCAAGGACGCCACGCCGGCCCCCGAAGCGCCGACCGTCACATTCGTCATCGTATGCGTGGACGCGGCCTTCACCGTGATGTCTTTCGTCGCATCGAGGGACGCCCAGTCGCCCACTTTCGTCTGCGTCTCGGTTTCCATATTCACCACGCTGACCGACGCGCCGGCCGAGAACGTCGCGCTGCCCGAGCCGTTGCCCATTCCGTTCTTCATGGCGATATTGTCATCGGATGTCACCGTGATATTTTTCGCATCGACATCCGTCGCCACGCCGACCGCCGCGAGCGTCCCTTTTTCACCGGCCATTTCCGGCGCATCGGCCGACACCTTCTCCTTCGTCTTTTCCTTGATCGTGCCGAAAGCCGAATGCTTGTACGTCCCCATGGCCGTTCCCACGTCGGACTGATTCATCGCTTCATTGAGCCAAGTTTCCAGCGTGACCGTCTGCCCGTCCTTCTTCGCTTTGCCGGACGTGAGCGCTTTATCGGAATCGGAGAGCGTATTTCCGAAACTGTACACGGAAATGCTGCCGGAAACGCCCACATCTCCGATACCGGCCGCGACGGCATTCGTCAGCATATTCTTCATGTGTTCCTTCGCCGTGACGGACACATTTTCCGCTGCCTTCACGACATTGGCCGCGCCGAAATACGCATTCGTCTGCGTGCGGAGGACGCCCACATCGATGGCCGCGCCGACGGAGACGCCGCCGGAAATCGCCGCGCCGTACACGCCGCTCATCCATTTCGACACTTCATGCGTCGCATCCAAAGAGACATTGCCCTTCTCCGCGTCGATTTCCACATTGCTTTCCGTATACGCCTTCGTGATGGCATTCAAATAATTCACATTCACCGCGCCGGCAATTCCGATGCTCGAGCCGCCGCCGCCTTGGACGGAAATATTCGTCCAATTCTCGGTATTCTTCGCCGCAAGTGACACATTGCCCCCCGTCGCGCGAAGCGTCGCCCCGTGACCGGCGTAAGCTTCCGTGTCCTTGACGACTTTCGCCACCGCGAGAGCCACGCCGCCGCCACCGCCGCCGAGACCGACACCGGCGCCGCCGTTTCCGCCGCTGAATGTCGTGTCATCCGTCGCGGACAGGGACACATCCTTCGCGGCGACATACGCACTCTGTCCTGTGTACGCATGGGTCGTGGTATGCAAGACATTGGCGCCCACCGTGCCGGCGACACCGAATTGTCCGCCGATACCGCCCGCTACCGTCGCATACGTCAAATTCGTCGTGTGCGTCGCCGCGACATCCACTTTGCCCGCGGCAATCACCCATGCTTTATCCGCCAGATACGCCTTTGTCGTCCCCGTAAAGGAAACGGTGGAATTGGTGAGACCCACGCCGCCGGACGCACTGCCGCCGAGGCCGCCCGCGCCGGCTCCCTGCGTGAAGCTCGAATTTGCCCGGACGGTCGTATCTCCGTTCACATTCACGGAAGCGTCCCCGATATAGGCGTTCGTTTTGAAATTCACAAATGTCTCGGATGCGCTCCCTGCCACGCCGAGGCCTTCGCCGCCCGTGACGCCGAGCGCGGCCGCCGCCGTCGTGAAATGGCCCGTATTCGTCGCTTCGACGGTCAAAGAAGAAACTTTGCTCGTGGTCGTATCGGAAATATCCGTGTTCTTTCCCACAAAAGCCTGCGCCGTCTTGTCAATCACTTCCACGGCAGCCGAAAGCCCGGCACCGACTTTGCCTTCCGCCGAAGCGCCGGCCGCGCCGCTGCCCGTCGAAAGCGTCGTCACATCGCTCGCCGCAATCTTCGTATTTCCCGCGTCCTCCAAATATGTCTCTTCCGCATTTTCTTCATCTTCGCCGACATACGCCTTCGTATCCGTCGTGACGTCATGCGCCCCGGCCGCACCGGCACCGCCGCCCTTCTGAAGACCGATCCCGGCCGCCGCCGCAATGGACGTCAGTTTCTCGGACGAATCCGCCGTCACATCCGTTTGGGTCGCATTTGATAAAAACGCGCCGCTCTTGATGCCGGCATACGTATGCCCGATGTATTTCTGCACATCGACGGCCGCGCCGATGCCCGTCCCTTTGGACACGGAGAGACCGCCCGCCATGCCGAAAAGATTGGCTTTGTTCTGCGCTTTGATGGTGACATTGCCGTTCTGCGTATCATATTTCCCTTTGCCCAGATACGCATCCGTCGTCTGCTTCACGTGGCTCACCGTGACGGAGCCGGAGCCTGCGAAAAGATCCTTGCCGCCGGCCGCGCCGACCGCGACGACTTTCGCCTTCGAATCGTCTTCGGAATCGGACGCCGAGCCGTTGTATGCATTGTCCGCCGTGATGGAAAGACCCTTCGTCTTCCATGCCGTCGTTTTCTTTTCATCGCCGGCCGCATACGCCGTGACCGTCGAATGGTTCACCATGACGGCGAGCGACGCCCCGACCGCTGAATTTTTGGAAACGCCGAGAGCCCCGACGCCGACCGTCGACGTGCCGTGATTGCCCGCCGCGACGGAGAGCGCGCCGATATCGAGCGCTTTGTTTCCGGTGATATACGCCTTCACCGTATTGTCGAGGGAACTGCCGGAAATGGAGAAACCGCCGGCCAATTTGCCCGCACCGGCTGCCGACGCCGTGATGGCCGTCAGATTGCTCGCCTCCTCCGCCGTGACGGAAAGACTCCCGGCCGCCTCGCCCGTCGCCGTCTTGCCGAAAGAGGTATTCTCCGCGAAACTTTCCGTATTTCCTTTGATGATATTCACGTCGATGGACGCGCCCGCAGCCTTTCCTTCGTCATCTTTGGCAATGGCAAACGCACCGGTATAGGAATTGACAGTACCCGCGTCCTCCGCCCGGATCGCCATGGCTTTGTCTGCGGAAACGGCCGCATCTTTCACGTGCGCTTTCACCGTATTGTCGATAAGATTCAGGCTGATCTGGCCCGCGGCGGCGTTTCCTTTGGACGTGCCGCTGCCGCTCGCTGCGATATTCGTAATCGTTTCCGCATTCTTCGCCGCGACCGTCAGCGCTTCGTCGATGACTTTGTCTTTGTCGTCCTTCTGTTTCGTGCCGACAAGCGTCAACTCCGCGCCGTCCACGTACGCTTCATTCGTGCTCTTGACAGCGTTGTACATGAAGCTGCCCGCGATGGCGTTTCCTTTTTCTTCCGTCGTATCCGCCGCGACCGTCCCCGAGCCTGCGAAAATGAGGCTGTCGTTTCCGGCATTCACGCGAAGCGCATCGGCGGAAATCGTCGTATTGCCCGTCGCCTTCTTCGCCACATGCGCCCGCGCCGTATCGGAAATGGAATTCAAAGACAGATTCGCCGCGACCGCCCAGCTCTTCTTGGCCTGCGCGACTTCGTCCTGTCCGATCGCATCGTTTCCGGCCATTTCCTCAAACGCGTGCTCGCTCCGATCGAGGACGCTGCCTTCTCCGCCTTCGCTGCCGTCGAAATCATTGTAGATATCCTCGAGCTCCATGGCCTGATCGTTTCCGTCTTCGTCGGCAAAATGAAGCCCGACGCTGCCGGCGTCATTGTCGATATTGTCCTGCGGCGCATCGTACGTCACCGCGCCCGCGACGGAAACGGCCACGATGCTGCCGGTATTTTTCGCCGTGACATCCGTATCGCCGGTAATCGTCAATTTCCCGGAGAGGATCGCGTCCGTCGTACGGGAAATATTGGTGTACGCGATGGAGGCCCCGATGCCCTTGGCCCCGCTGATGCCGACGCCGCCGGCCAGATTGATATTCCGTGACATATCCGTCGCCGACAGCGCGAGAGAAGCCGCCGTGATATCGGCATTCTCGATCCGCGCCTTCGTCGTATTGTCGATTCCGTTCAGGCCGAGAGACGCATCGAAAGCGACGGATTTCGCCGCGCCGCCCGCCGTCGTGATGCCCAGATTCAGCGCGTTCGTCTTTGCTTCGACATCCGTTTTGCCTTTCGTCGCCGTCACCGTCGCGCCATCGTCGATATAGGCCTCCGTCGTATTTTTCTGTTTCAACCACAAAAGCGAGCCGCCGAGTCCCTGATCGGCCGCTTTCGTCGGATCGAGCCCGTCGATATTGAACATCTTGCTCTGTTTCCAAAACATCGCCGGAGAATACTTCAAAATGGTCGGGATGCTACCGGTGAAATTCACCGTCGTGACATCCGTCGTCCCGTTTACCGTCACATCGCCGCCGGCATCCACTTTCGCCGCCGATGTGGCGCCGTCCGCTTTCCCGATATACGCCTTGGCGCTGTTGTCATAATTCATCCAGACGACAGACGCCGCATACGTCGCATCTTCCGCTTTCCCCGCGACTTGCGACCAGCTGTCCACGAGCGGGTAGAACCACTCATTCTCGCGCCCGAAGACCGCCCGCACCATCGCATCTTTGATATTGTCCCACGTATCGCCCGACGCATATGACGTCTCCCACGGGATTTTCGTCTTCGCATCGACCGCCACGTTTCCGGTCGTCTTCACATCCCCCGTGATGGCCGCATCGGAATGATTTTTCTGCGATGTATAGGAAACGGCGATGCCGACCGTCTTCTCTTTTCTCTTCGATTCTTCTTCGCCGTCCGGCCCCGTTTCCGTCGATTCAAATTGGTACACGCCGGAAATATTGCTCGTGCGCGCCACCGTCTCCGCCGTGACCGACAACGATTTTGCGCCCGCAGCATCGCTTCCGACATAGCGCCCATTTTCCTTTGCACTCGAAAGGCCGCGTACGCTGCCGCTGACATTCGCATACGCGGAATTATCCGTCATCAAAACGGACGCCGCCCCGTTGATGCCCCATTTATCGGAAAGTCCTTGTGCCTGCTCATTTCCGCCGGCACGACCGAACCATCCTTTAATGCGATTCCAAAGCGGCTTGGCGTAATTGGAAAACGCGTCCGTCGCCGGTGCGATAGCCGAATCCCCCGTCGCCGAAACCGCGGAAGCCGTATCCGGATTGTAGACACTTCCGGTCTTCGACATCGTCGTCTCCGCATGCGACGTCACATCGCCGCCGGCATACACCTTCCCGGCGATATTCGCATCCGCGCGCGTATCCACGATGCCCACCGTGACCGCGGCCGCCACTTTCCCGAATCCCGACGTCGTCGCGGAAAATGTACGCTCCGCTTTCGCCGTCGCCGCCACATTGCCGCCGGCCGTCACCACCGCATTTTGTCCGACCGTGGTCCCGACGCGAGATTTCAACGAACCGAACGACACCACGAGTCCCGTGTAAAACGTATCCGTCAAGAGACTCATGTCTTTGAACGTCAAATCCACCGTATTGACGCCGAGAGATGACAAATTCATGTCCCTTTGCGCATACAGTTTGCTGTTGTCGATATTCACATTCGATTTGATCTTGCTGATGCCCACATTCCAGCCGTGACCGGCCCCGCCGATATTAAACGTTTCCACAGCGGATGTCGCTGAGGACAGCACGGACAAGTTTCCGTGATCCGTACCGCCGGCCGCCAGCCCCACCGCCGAAAGATCCGTCTTTTCAATCTCGACTTCCGCCTCCGATTTCACGGAAGACGCCGCGCCGACGAGGAAGAAACTCTGCGCAAAACCGCCGATTACGTCGGACAGCGCCTCATCGCCGTCCGTCTTGATGGCCGCCTCGACTTCGGCCGCCGTCTTCTTCTGCGAGCCTTCCTTATCGCTCAGTTTCCCCTTCGTCCCGGAGCGCGCCGCGATATCGACATTGTCACCGATGACGGTATTTCCGGTCTTGCTGCTCTTGCCCATTTTGATCTGGGCGTACGCGCCGTCGCCGATATCCCAATTCCAAAGATTCGTCTCCGCCGTCGCGTGAATCGTCACATTGCCGGAGTCTTTCCCGGATTTTCCTTCCGCCGTTATCGTCGAATCATCCACATCGATGCGTGCGACGCCCATCGCCGTGCGCACCGCCGTCACTTCGATATCGCCCGCTTTGGTATCGTCGGCCGACGAATCGATGTACGCATCCTTAATGACGAGATAGCCGCCTTTCTCCGTCTTTTGCGGATCCGCCCACATTTGCCCTTCAGACGCAGCCACCGTCAGCGCGATATCCCCGCCGCCGGATTTGACCGTCGCGTCGGAGACCGTGAGATACTTTTGCGCCTTGGCCGTGATCGCCAAACCGTCGGAGGAGAGCGTCCCCTTCGCCGTGACATCTCCCGCCGCCGCGAGCGCAATCCCGCCGCCCGTGACCGTCGCCACCGTCGCTGACGTCAGCCCGTCCGTATTCAAAAGCGGCGCCCGATATTCCGTATATGTCGCATTCGTAAGATCCTTGAATGTCGCGCCCGTATAAATCTTCGCATTTTTATCCAGCGTCAAAGAACCGCCGGCCGCCGCGACCACCGCTTCCGCCGCATTCGCCGTGCCGGAGAAAGAAATATTTCCCCCTTTATCCTTCAAAACGAAATTCAGCATCTTGTCGGCGCGATCTTTTGCGGACGCTTTGTAAAATTCGTTCGCATCGATCTTGATTCCGCTCGTCGTCTGCCCAAAGAGCGCCTCCCCGAAAGCGGGATTCGTCCCCAGCGTCAGCCGTCCCACATTGAAAACGCCCGTCGCGCCGACCATGATGCCGTTTTCACTCATGAAATACACATCGCCGGCAATTTTATTGTCCTTGAGCGCATTCACCACGCCGTCGATATTGATCTTCGCGTCGACGATATTGATCTGATGCGACGCCTCGCCCATGTGCAGATTCGCGATATCCGCCGAACCCAGATCGAATTGGCTGAAACGATTGAGCGCCGCCGTCTTGTCCGCCGAAAGTTGCTGGTTCGTAATGTCATACTGCGTCCCGCTCCCGGCCGCCGCCTTCGTCACCGTGCCCCCATACGTGGCCGCATCCTTCACGACGACATCCGCCCACACCGCGCTCGGCACCAGCCCACCGAAAACGCCCAGCGCCAACGCCGCCCGCACCGCCAAAGCCGCACGATTCTTTTTCCCGAAAACTTTCGAAACTGTATGCATACCGATCCATCCTCTCTAAAAAAGTGTGATCGCATTTCAAAATTTTAATTATTATATATAATTATAGCACGAAGGGGCCTGACAAAAAAGCAAAAATACCGTATACTGAGAGAGATATTTCAATATTTTTTTAGAGGAGGATTTTATGAAACCGATTCATTCCGAACAAGCCCCGGCCGCCATCGGCCCCTACTCCCAAGCCATTCGCGCCGGAGAATTTCTCTATCTCTCCGGCCAGCTCGGCATCAACCCGACAAGCGGCAAAATCGAAGGCGCGACCGTCGCCGAGCAAGCCGAACAAGCCTGCCAAAACATCGAAGCCGTCCTCGCCGCCGCCGGACTTTCCATGCAAAATGTCGTCAAGACCACATGCTTCTTGACGGATATGGCCGACTTCGCCGCGTTCAACGAAGTCTACGCGAAACATTTCATCGGAAAACCCGCGCGCAGCTGCTTCGCCGTCAAAGCCCTCCCGGCCGGCGGGCTCTGCGAAATCGAAAGCATCGCGGTCGTGGAATAAAAACAGAATTGAGATTTGAGAATTGAGAATTGAGGGGCACGGCCGGGGTTGTGTTTTGCTTTTGCGGCAGGCGCAAGATAGTTATTAGCTGTTAGCTGTTAGCCGTTAGTTTTTTGGCGACTCATAGAGATGGAGACGTCAGGCAAAAAAGTTAGCAGTTAGTAGTGAGCAGTGAGCAGTTCAGGTGTCGCCTCCGGCGACGATTATTAAAATGCGGCGGAGCCGCTTCCTGTCAAGCCTTCTTTTGAAAGAAGGTGGCGCGAAGCGCCGGAAGATAGAGTGCCTCGCAGAGGCACAATCCCGGCACTATCGCTTAAAATGCAAAATAACTTTTCGACCCAGCTCGATTCTCCGCTTTCGCAAGAAGTTATGCGCCTGCGGCGCATTCTATCTTCCGCCTCCTACGGAGGCACCTTCTTTCAAAAGAAGGCTTTCAGCAGTGCGCCGAAGGCGACGCCTCTCATCGCTGAGCGTAGCGATAGCGATGCATGACTACTTTATCTCTATGTTCGTACCTCATAGACCGCACAAAGGTCCGCGCCTCGAAGCGCGGCCCTGGTTGATGGCGGCCTTTTATAATTTATAGGCCGCTGTTTCCGATTTTTATTGAGCCGCCCAGAGCCGTGCAAGGGGGCCCGCCTGTTTGAAATTTTCCGGTGCCG
>CAVEYT010000004.1:0-20955 GCA_963619995.1 Acutalibacteraceae bacterium
TTGCGCGTCGCTCTGCGGCTCAATGAAAAATCAAATCGGAAACAGCGGCCTTAAAGGCAGAATTGAGATTTGAGAATTGAGAATTGAGCACAGGTGTCGCTTCGCGACGATTATTAAATTGCGTGAAGCGCACCGCTTCCTCAATTCTTTTTTGCAAAAGTAAGAATCGTAAACGCCTCAAAAGCAAAAAAGAAATCAGTCCTGCCCCTCAATTCTCAATTCTGGTTTTAAGGCCGCCATCAACCAGGGCCGCGCTTCGAGGCGCGGACCTTTGTGCCCGAAGTGATGTACGAACATAGCGTCAAGTATAAACATCGCATTGTTTATCTATGCGTCCCAAATCTTCTACGTTTTTTCACAGCCCAAAAAATCGTTGTCGCCTGTCAGAGAAACCGTCATCCGTCAACCGTTTACCGTTCATCACATCGCATGAATGGGCAGCGATTCACGAACGGTTCACGGTTCACGGAAAACGGATAGCAACGGGATGATTCGAAAAAGCCAAGCAATCGTCTGACGTCTGATCGTCTGATGTCTGACGTCTTTGCCTCCATGAGATGCAAAAAAACTAATAGCTAACAGCTAAAAGCTAGTAACTATCTTGCGCCTGCCGCAAAAGCGAAAAAGGAAAAAAGTTTTGCCTCTCATCTACTACGCCCGGCATGGTATAATAAACAAGATATTCTATCGTGCTTTACATTTTTGTGAGGAGAAAAATGGGAAATCGAATGGTGTTGGTCTTGGGGGGCGCGCGGAGCGGGAAAAGTGAATTCGCGGAGACGCTCATGGACCGAATTTCTCGGGCACGAAAGGGCTACATCGCGACGAGCCAGATTTTGGATGAGGAGATGCGGTATCGCGTCATTCTGCACCAAAAGAGACGGCCGACTTCTTGGCAGACATTTGAAGTCTTGCACGAGGCCGGATCGATGATGGAAACGATTTTGGCGGCGTCGGATGCGGTCCTTTTTGATTGCATCACGATGTACGTGAACAATTTGCTCATGGATCACATCGATCATCGGCGCGTGGAGACGCTCGGCGTCACGGATTTGGAGCATTTGCAAAAGGTGCTGCTCTCCGATTTGGACGCGATGTTTTCTGCGATTTCTTTGCACGAAGGAAAGGACATCATTTTCGTTTCCGATGAATTGGGGATGGGAATCGTGCCGGGAAACGCGATGAGCCGCGTGTATCGCGATCTGGTCGGGCTGGCGAATCAATACATCGCCGCGCGTGCCGAGGCCGTGTATCTGTCGGTGGCGGGGATTACGATTGATTTGAAAAAGAGTGAGGTAGCGCTGTCATGACGAAATATGCGATGTTTCAGGGGACAAGTTCGCATGTGGGGAAAAGCATTTTGACGACGGCTTTTTGCCGGATTTTGAAACAGGACGGGAAACGCGTCGCGCCATTCAAAGCGCAGAATATGGCGCTCAATTCGTATGTGACGCAAGACGGCGGCGAGATGGGGCGCTCGACGGTGGCGCAGGCGGAGGCGGCCGGGATCTTGCCCCGCGTCGAAATGAATCCGGTGCTTTTGAAACCGACGGGAAATTCCTGCTCGCAGGTGATTTTGCTCGGAAAATCGGTCGGAAATTACAGCGCCAAAGATTACCAGGAGCGCTACAGCCAACAGGCGTGGGCCTCGGTCGTCCAAGCGCTCGATTATATGAAGGAACATTTCGACGTCCTCGTCATCGAAGGGGCGGGGAGTCCGGCGGAAGTCAATCTGAAAAAGAATGATATCGTAAATATGCGCATCGCCAAGACGCTCGGCGCACCGGTTTTCCTGATTGCCGACATCGATCGCGGCGGGGCGCTGGCATCCGTCGTCGGGACGCTGATGCTTTTGGATGAAGACGAACGCGCGCTCGTCCGCGGCATTGTCATCAATAAATTCCGCGGCGACATCACACTGCTCACGCCGGCGTTGGACTTTTTGGAAGAAAAAACGGGCGTCCCGGTCCTGGGTGTCATTCCGTATTTGGATAAACTCGGCATCGACGACGAGGATTCCGTTTCTCTGCAAGACATGCCGCAAGACGACGTCATGCGCGATTTGCACATCGCGGTCTTGCAGACGCCGAAGATTTCCAATTTCACAGATTTCGACGCGCTGATGCACGAGCCGGATGTGAATCTTCGTTTCGTGCAAAAGGGCGATCACCTGGGGACGCCGGATCTCATCCTGCTGCCCGGCTCGAAGAATACGACGGAGGATTTGCTCTATCTGAAACGAAACGGATTCGCTGACGAAATCGCGGCGCTGTCGAAAGCGGGCGTGCCGGTCATCGGGATTTGCGGCGGCTACCAAATGCTGGGCGAGGAGGTGCGCGACCCGCTCCACACGGAGAGCACGAATGACGCGGTCGCCGGGCTGGGCCTTTTGCCGCTCGTGACGACGATGCGCGGGACGAAGAATACGTACCAAGTCGTTTGCGATTGCGACGCGTTGCCGTTTTTGGGCATGACATTTTCAGGAAACGATTTGGCGGCGTACGAAATTCATATGGGCGAGACGGTCTTCACGGCGCCGGCCGAGACGCTGTTTCATATCAAGAAACGCAGTCTCCAAGACGTCGATTTGCAAGACGGCTGCATCAATCGCGCCGGGACGGTCTGGGGGACGTATTGCCACGGTATTTTCGACAATGACGAGCTGCGCCGCGCGGTGCTGAATGCGCTCCGGGCGCGGAAAGGCTTGCCGCCGCTCCCCGTTTCTTTCCGGTATCGCGCCTACAAAGAGGCGGAATTTGATCGCTTGGCCGCGACTGTCCGGAAACATTTTGATATGGAGAAATTTTATCGCATTTTGGAGGGTGAATGACGGACATCCTGTGGGTGGCGGCCGTCCCGGCGCTGGCGTTTTTGCTGGATACGCTTTTGGGGGATCCGCATTCGTCCCGGCACCCGGTCGTCTTGATCGGGCGGCTGATTTCCGCGTTTGAGAAACTTTTGTATCCGCCAGGCGGTGCCTCGCACGCGCGGCTTCTCTTCGGCGGCGCTTTGGTCGTCGCGCTGGTGATGGCCACGGTCGGCGCACTCGTGTGGGCGCTTGTGGCGTGGGCGAAAGAGATGGGGCCTGCGGTCTACGCGGCGGTCTCGGCGGTCGTTTTGTATTTCACCATTTCCCCGCGGGCGCTTTTGCGAGACGGGATGGCGATTGTCC
Source organism: Acutalibacteraceae bacterium (assembly GCA_963619995.1). Taxonomy (GTDB): domain Bacteria; phylum Bacillota; class Negativicutes; order Veillonellales; family Dialisteraceae; genus UBA1822. The sequence goes on from CAVEYT010000004.1 coordinate 3,173, forward strand.
GATTGCTTTCCGAAGGAAATTTGCCAAAGGCGCGGCATCGGCTTTCTTGGATTGTCGGGCGCGACACGGAGACGCTGGACGAGCCGGACATTGCGCGCGGCGTCGTGGAAACGGTCGCGGAGAATACGACGGACGGCGTGATTTCCCCTCTTTTTTATTTTTTGCTCGCCGGTCCCGTCGGCGCGGCTTGCTATCGCGCGGCGAATACGATGGACTCCATGCTCGGCTACAAAAACGAACGCTATCTGTATTTCGGACGGGTCGCGGCGCGGCTGGACGATGTGTTGAATTATATTCCCGCGCGGCTCACGTTTCTTTTATTCGTCGCGGCGTCGGCAATCTTGGGCTATGACGCGAAAAACGCGTGGCGCATCGGGCTGCGGGATGCGAAGAAACATCCGAGCCCGAACGGCGGCTACGCGGAGGCGCCGACGGCGGGCGCGCTCCATGTGCGGCTGGGCGGCTGGAATCTCTATGAAGGGAAGCCGGAATTTCGCGAATACATGGGGGACGCGGACCGACCGCTTGTCGGCGCGGACATCACGGCGTCCGTCAAGATCATGTATGTGGCGACGATTCTGTTTCTGGTTTTCATGACGGGCATTTTTTGGATGGGACATACCACATGGGACCTTTTCTGGTGGGGCTTCAGTTTCTGACGCGGATTCATCTTCGGCGGGAAACGGAATGGAGCGATGAAAATTTCGGAAAAAGCGTGAAATGGTTTCCGCTGATCGGCGGCGTGCTCGGCCTTTGCCTCTGTACGCTGTATTTTGTGCTGGAAACGTTGAATGTGCCGCTTTTGACGGCGTTTCTGCTCGTGGCGGCCGAAATTTTTCTGACGGGCGGTCTCCATATCGACGGGCTCACGGACGCGGCGGACGGTTTGTTTTCCGGACGGAGCCGGGAGCGCGCGCTCGCCATCATGAAGGACAGCTTGATCGGAAGTTTCGGGCTGACGGCCTTCGTGCTGCTCGTGTTTCTCAAAACGACGGCGCTGGCCTCGGCGGGGGAGAATTTGTATCCGATTTTAATCGCGATGCCGGTCGTCGGGCGTCTCAATATGGTCGTGTCGATTTGCGAATATCCGTACGCGAGGGAGCAGGGATTCGGGAAATCTTTCGCGACGTATCGCGATGCTTACGCCGTGCCTTTTGCTTTCGTGACGGCGCTTTTGCCCGCGCTGTATTTTAAGCCCGGGTATCTCATTTTGGTCGGCATCGGCATTTTGACGGGGCTCTTTTTGAATCGTTGGATTGTGTCGAAAATCGGCGGGACGACGGGGGACACGTACGGCTTCGTGACGGAAGTGACGGAAGCGGTGCTCGTGCTCGTCTTCGCTCTTTTGGTGGGAGGCGCGGCATGACGCATACGGTACGCGCGCCGGGATCTTGCGGCGAATTCATCCAAGGCTATCTGGACGGCGCGTCTTTCATGGTGACGTGTCCGATCAATCGGTACTCTGTCGCCGAAGCGCGGGAGGGAGCGCCGATTTCCCGTCTGCCGCAGAAAGCGGAAATGGCCCGCAAAAGGACGCTCGCGCGGCTCGGGATGAGCGGGCGTGCCATCGATGTCCGTCTGTCGTCGGAAATTCCGATGGGGAAGGGCATGGCGTCGAGCACGGCGGATATCAGCGCGGTGTGCATGGCGACGGCGCTGGCGTGCGGGAGGACGCTGACGCCGGAAGATATTGCGGAGATTGCCATTTCCATCGAGCCGAGCGATGCGATTTTTTATGACGGCGTCGTTCGTTTCGATTATCGAAAGGGGCGGCTGATTCAGAAACTGGGGGCCGCGCCCGCGATGCACATTTTGGTCTTCGATTGCGGCGGGGAAGTCGACACGCTCGTCTATAATTCGCGAAAAGATTTGATTGTATTGCAAAAAGAAAATGAGGGTGTGATCCGAAAGGCGGTCGCGCTTTTTGAACGGGGGATGCAGGAGCAAAACCCGGCGCTCATCGGGGAAGCGGCGACGATGTCCGCTTTCGCCAATCAAAAGCTTTTGTACAAATCGGCGCTCGAGCCGCTCTATGAGACGGCGCGGCAATTCGGGGCGCTCGGAATCGTGGCGGCGCACAGCGGGACCGTCCTCGGCGTCATTGCGGGAGAGGACACGGACGCGGTCGAGCTCCAAAGCATGATTTCCTATCGGCTGGGCGACTGGGTGACATTTTTGGACAGCGTCCGCGTGACAAATGAAGGGATGGTGACGGAAATATGAAAAAAGCGGCACATGGCGGTGATATTTTCGGTTTGCCCCAAGCCGAGCAAGAGGCGATATTGGATTTTTCCGTCAATATCAATCCGCTCGGCCTCTCGCCGCGGGGAAAAGAAGCGCTTTTGGCGGGGCTCACACGGGAAATCACGCGCTATCCCGATATGTACTGCCGCGATTTGAAAGAGGCGGTCTCGGCACGCTCGGGCATTCCTCCGAAGCGCATCCTGTGCGGAAACGGGGCCACCGAGCTGATTTACGCGCTTGTCCGCGTCCTCCGGCCGCCGCTCGTCCTCGTGCCCGCGCCCTGCTTTTCCGAATACGCCAAAGCGGCGGAAGCGGAATCGATTCCCGTCCAAAGTTACGCGCTCGACGTCAAAAACGGATTTGCGATAAAATCTACGAATGAGTTCGGCAATCTTCCGAAAGGCACCGTGATTTTTGCTGGCAATCCGAACAATCCGGACGGACGGATTTTATCGAAAGACGATTTCATGTGGCTCGTGTCCGGCATTCGATTGTGCGACGGCTATTTGGTCATCGACGAATCGTTTGCGGATTTTATCGATGATGATATTTCCTATCGAAAACGCCTGAAAAACAATGCGGACGTCATGATTGTTTCCTCATTTACCAAATTTTTTGCCGTGCCGGGCCTTCGGATCGGTTTCCTCTTTTCCGCCTCGCCGCGTCTTGCGGAGATCGAAAAAACGCTCACGCCCTGGAACGTGAACGGCCCCGTGCAGCTCTATTTGCGCCATGCGCTGGAAGATACCGAATACATCGAAGCGTCGCGGCGATTTTTGCGGGAAGAGGGTGCGCGTCTGCGGAGCGAATTGGAAACGATTTCGCGGCTCGTCGTCTATCCCGGCGCGGCCAATTTCATTTTGCTTCGCCTCAAAAACGGCAAAAGCGCCGCGTGGCTCCAAGAACAATTAACGGCCAAACACATTTTGATTCGCCAATGCGGCAATTACGAAGGTCTGGACAATACCTTTTTCCGCGTCGCCATTCGCACGCGTGACGAAAACGACATTTTGCTTTCCGCGCTTCGGGAGATTTTAGTATGATTCAGATTTATTTTTTGCGCCACGGGCAGACGGAGTGGAATGCGCTCCAAAAATTTCAAGGCTCCATCGACATTCCGTTGTCGAAAGAAGGGCGCGAACAGGCCGAGTGCGCCGCCGGGTATTTTGCCAATGAACCGGCGCTGGACGCCATCTATTCGAGCCCGCTCGCGCGCGCCTATGAGACGGCAGAGATTTTGGGAGAGTGCCAGGGACTCGATGTGCAAGTCGTGCCGGAATTTTCCGAAATTTCCTTCGGCGCGTGGGAAGGCCTGACGCATCAAGAAATCGAAACGAAATGGCCGGGCGCGCTCAGATTGCTTTATAGCTGCCCGGACAAATGGCAAATCCCCGAAGCGGAAAGTTTTGCGGACGTGCGAGAGCGTGCGATGCGGGGTCTGCAGCCTATCTTGGACGAGCTGGATGCAAAAGAGGAAGACGCTAACGACGAGAAGCGCATCCTCATCGTCAGCCACGGCGTCACGATCCGCATGCTCCTCTGCGGTCTCTTATCTCTCCCGACGAGCGCATCCTGGCGTCTGAATCTGGGAAACGCGAGCATCTCCCGCGTCGACCACTACGGCGAAGAAGGAAACTGGCTTTCTTTCTTGAACTATACCGAGCATTTGCTTTGATAAAAAATTTTACGGGGCTGTGAAAAACGTTTTTGCGTTTTCTCACAGCCCCATTTTATAAATTGTCGCGAAGAGACACCGCTAAAGTCTGACGTCTGACCGTCTGATGTTTGACGTCTCGATCTCTATGAGAATCCAAAAAACTAGTGGCTAACAGCTAAGAGCTAATAACTATCTTGCGTTTGAGAGCCAAAGTCAATCCCCCGACCGACATTGTGATATAATACAAAAAAATTACGGAAACGGGGTATCGTATGCAGAAAGAGCGATTGGAGTCGATTGAGGCGCGTTTCCTTTCTGTCGAGACGCTTCTGTCGGATCCGGATGTCATCGCCGATCAGGGAAAGTTTCGCGCGCTGTCGAAGGAGCACGCGGAGCTTTCGGAGACGGTGGAGGTCTATCGGGCGTACAAAGAGGCGGATGCGGCGGCAAAAGAGGATCGCGCGATTTTGGGAAATAAAGGCGACGCGGAGCTGCACGCTTTGGCGAAAGAGGATTTGCGGGAAAAGGAAATCTTGCTGGAGTCTCTTTCGCAAAAATTATTTATCTTGCTGTGTCCGAAGGATCCCTACGACGGGCGCAATGTCATTTTGGAAATTCGCGCGGGGACGGGCGGCGAGGAAGCGGCGCTCTTTGCCGCCGACTTATTGAAAATGTATTTGAAATTTGCGGAAAAACGCGGATGGAGCGCGGAGCTGGCGGACGCGAGTGAGACGGAGCTCGGCGGATACAAGGAAGTCGTGTGCATGATTCGCGGCGCGGGGGCGTATTCCGTTTTGAAATTTGAATCGGGTGTGCATCGGGTGCAGCGCGTGCCGGACACGGAGAGCCAGGGGCGCGTGCACACGTCGGCGGTGACGGTGGCGATTCTGCCGGAAGCGGACGATGTGGACATCGAGGTGAATCGCGACGATTTGCGGATCGACGTGTACCGTTCGTCGGGCGCGGGCGGCCAGCATATCAATAAAACGTCTTCGGCCATTCGCATCACACATTTGCCGACGGGCATGGTCGTGACGTGCCAAAATGAGCGCAGCCAGCTGCAAAATAAAGAAAAAGCGCTGCGCATTTTGCAATCGCGGCTCTTGGCGGAAGCGACGGAAAGCGAACGCGCGAAGACGGCGGCGGATCGCAAGGGGCAGGTCGGCAGCGGAGACCGCTCAGAGCGCATTCGCACGTACAATTTCCCGCAAGGGCGCGTGACGGATCACCGCACGAAGCAGACGCTGTATAAATTGGACGCCTTCCTGGCGGGCGATATGGATGAAATTTTACAAGCGCTGGTGGAGCAGGACGCGGCGCGGCGCATGGAGGAGGCGAAGGCGCATGGCAGATGACATTTGGACCATCCGGCGGCTCCTTTCCTGGACGACGGAATATTTCCAAAAGCACGGAATCGAAGAGCCGCGGCTCGATGCGGAAATTTTACTCGGGCACGTCCTGGGGAAATCGCGCATTTATTTGTATACGGAATGGAAACAGATTGTCGACCGCACGGAGCTCGCCGCTTTTAAGGAATTGATTCAGAAACGTGTGGCGGGATTTTGCGCGGCCGTTTTGGTCGGGAAACGGGAATTCATGGGGCTTTCGTTTTCCGTGAACGAGCACGTCTTGGTGCCGCGGCCGGACACGGAAGCATGGCTGGAAACGATTATCGAGCGGTACCGCAATCTCCCGGACATTTCCCTGCTGGACTTGGGGACGGGAAGCGGCGCGATAGCCGTTTCTTTTTTGGCGTTTTGCAAAGAGGCGCGGGCCGTCGCGACAGATCTCTCCGAAGAGGCACTGGCGGTCGCGCGGGAAAACGGCACGGCGGCCGGTGTCGACAAACGCATCGAGTGGCGGCGCGGCGATTTTTTGCAAGCGATAAAGGACGGGGAAACGTTTGACGTGATTCTGTCCAATCCGCCCTACATTCCGAGCGCGGAGATTGAGACGCTGGCGCCCGAAGTGCGGCACGAACCGAAAATGGCGCTGGACGGCGGCGCGGACGGGCTCGATTTCTATCGCATCTTGGCAAAGGACGCGGCGGCGCATTTGAAAGAGGGCGGACTCTTGGCTGTCGAGGTCGGCGCGGGGCAGGCGGCGGATGTCGCGGCGCTTTTCGCGGAAAATCCCGCGCTGGTCACGCCGGAAATTCTTCGCGATTACGGCGGCATCGAGCGCGCGGTCTGCGTGAGAAAGGCGAAAGCATGAAAACCATCTGCGTCGATGCAAGCGCCCCCGATTTTTCCGAACGCGTGAAAGAGCTGGGCCGGATTCTCCGTGAGGGTGGGCTGGTCGCGTTTCCGACAGAGACGGTGTACGGCCTCGGCGGAAACGCGCTCTCGGCGGAATCGGCGCGGAAAATTTACGCGGCGAAAGGACGCCCGTCGGACAATCCGCTCATCGTGCACGTCGCGGACATCGCGCAGGCAAGGCCGCTGGTACAATCCTTCTCGCCGCTCGAAGAAAAATTGATGGAAACATTCTGGCCGGGGCCGCTCACGCTCGTGTGTGCGAAAGCGGACGTCATCCCGGCGGCGACATCGGGCGGCCTTTCGACGGTCGCCATTCGCTCTCCGGCGCATCCGGCGACACAGGCGCTTTTGCGGGCGGCGGGCGTTCCCATTGCGGGACCGTCGGCGAATCTCTCCGGGAAACCGAGCCCGACGACGGCGGCGGATGTGCTGGCCGATTTGTCCGGGCGCATCGACGCGGTCATTGACGGCGGACCGTGCGAGATTGGATTGGAATCGACGATTGTGTCTTGTGCGGACGGGATGATTACGCTGTATCGACCGGGAGCCGTGACAATGGAAATGCTCCAAAAATTCGCGCCCGTTTCCGTCGATCCCGCGCTCTTGGGAAAAGCGGACGCGACGGCGGCTCCGAAAGCGCCCGGCATGAAGTATCGCCATTACGCGCCCAAAGCGCCGATGACGGTCTACGCGGGCGACGCCAAGGCCGTGGAATCGATTTTAGTTTCCTTGGCCATAGAAAAGAGGAATATCGGATTTTTCGTGAGCGAGGAAACGGCGGCAAGGCTCCCGGCGGGCGTCCCCGTTTTCGTCTGGGGTCGGCGCGGCGACGATGCCACCATGGCGCGGCGTCTTTTTGCCGGGCTCCACTATTTCGATCACGCGGAGGTCGAGGCGATTTACGGCGAGGGAACGGGCATGACGGGGATCGGTTTTGCCATCATGAATCGCTTGACGAAGGCCACGGGATATCATATCATTATGAAGAATACGGAAACGGACGATTGAAGCTGTTTCCACGGTTTAATTTCAAACGAATAGGCGGCGATAGGATGAAGATTGCGATAGCGAGCGATCACGGCGGGTTTCCTTTGAAGGAAGCGCTCAAGGCGCATTTGGAAGCGGGCGGCGTGCATGTCACGGACTGCGGCACGCACGATGAGGCGTCTTGCGATTATCCGGATTTTGCGCAAAAAGCGTGCGCAGCCGTGCAGCAAAAAGAGGCGGATTTCGCCGTCCTCGTCTGCGGTACGGGCATCGGCATGAGTATGGCCGCCAATAAAATGAGAGGCATCCGCGCGGCACTTTGCGGGGATGTTTTTTCTGCGCATTTCACCCGCGCGCACAATGACGCGAATGTCCTCTGTCTCGGCGCGCGCGTCGTAGGGCCGGGGCTGGCGGAAATGATTTTGGACGAATTTTTGAAAACATCTTTCGAGGGTGGTCGCCACGCGCGGCGTCTCGAAAAGATGGCGGCCATCGAGGAGCGCGCTCGTCATGATTGAAGAGTGGACGCGGCAAGCGCGGGCGGCTTTGGAAGAGCTGATTTCCGTCGCGAAATTTCCGCGCGGCGCTTTGCTCGTCATCGGCGCGTCGTCGAGTGAAATCGTCGGCGGCACGATTGGAAAAGACAGTTCGGATGAAGTGGGCGCGGCCATCGTGGAAACGTTTTTGGCCATCGCGAACGAGCACGAGATTTCCTTGGCTTTTCAATGCTGCGAACATTTGAATCGGGCGCTTGTCGTCGAAAGAGACGATATGGAGCGTTTCGGTTTGGAGGAAGTCAGCGTCGTGCCGTGGCTCCACGCCGGCGGCGCTTTTGCGACGAATGCATATCAGCAGATGCAAGACGCCGTCGTCGTCGAAAAGGTGGCGGCAGCGGGCGGGCTCGACATCGGGCAGACAATGATCGGGATGCATTTGAAGCGCGTGGCCGTCCCCGTGCGGCTCAAACAGAATAAAATCGGCAGCGCCCTCGTCACGGCGGCGCGCACCCGTCCTCCGCTCATCGGCGGCGAACGGGCCCGATATCAATAAATCACTTGCAGAGAAGATATTTCCATTTTTTCAGAGAGGGGAACAGACATGAAACATTTGCAGGAAGACAAAGCGCTCTACGGTGCCATTCAAGAGGAACTCGGGCGCCAGCGCGACAAATTGGAGATGATTGCGTCCGAAAACATTGTCAGCTACGCGGTCATGGAAGCGCAGGGGAGCGTGCTCACGAATAAGTACGCCGAGGGCTATCCCGGCAAGCGCTACTACGGCGGCTGCGAATACGTCGACAAAGTCGAGCAGCTGGCCATCGACCGCGCGAAAGAACTCTTCGGTGCCGAGCACGCCAATGTGCAGCCGCATTCCGGTTCGCAGGCGAATATGGCCGTCTACTACGCGCTTTTGAAACCGGGCGACACGATGCTCGGCATGAATCTCACGGACGGCGGTCACCTCTCGCACGGCAGCCCCGTGAATATTTCCGGAAACTATTTCAAGGTTCTCCCTTACGGCGTGCGCGAAGACGATGAACTTTTGGATTACGACGCGCTGGAGAAACTGGCGAAGGAAACGAATCCGAAGCTCATCATCGGCGGCACGAGCGCGTATTCCCGCATCATCGATTTTGAACGCATGGCAGCAATCGCGCACGAAGTCGGCGCACTCTTCATGGTCGATATGGCGCATTTCGCCGGTCTCGTCGCCGGCGGCGAATATCCGAGCCCGGTGCCTTACGCCGACATCGTGACTTCCACGACGCACAAGACGCTTCGCGGCCCGCGCGGCGGTATCATTCTCTGCAAAGAGCAGTATGCGCAAGCCATCAACAAAGCGGTCTTCCCGGGTATGCAGGGCGGTCCCCTCATGCACGTCATCGCGGCGAAAGCGGCGGCCTTCGGCGAAGATCTCGAGCCGTCTTTCAAAGAATATGCGAAACAGATTGTGAAAAACGAAAAAGTTCTCTCTGATGAACTGCAAAAAAATGGAATTCGCGTCGTTTCCGGCGGCACCGACACCCACGTCCTCCTCGCCGATGTGACGAAACTCGGCATCACGGGCAAGATTGCGCAGACCGTCCTGGACGAAGTCGGCATCACCTGCAATAAAAATACGATTCCCTTTGAGAAACTCTCCCCCTTCGTCACGAGCGGCATCCGCTTGGGCTCCCCGGCGCTCACCACCCGTGGCCTCAAGGAAGAAGATTTCAAAGACATCGCCGACATCATCACCAGCGTCCTCAAAGCGCCGGAAGACAGCGCCGTCAAAGCCAAAGCGGCCGAACGCGTCGCAGCCATCTGCAAAAAATATCCGCTCTACGAAGAATATTGAGAAACAGAACAGAAACAAAGAAAGCGCCCTCTTTCGCGGAGGACGCTTTTTGTGTGGAAATAAAACAGAATTGAGAATTGAGAGTTGAGAATTGAGGGGCAAGACGGATGTCGTTTTTCCTTTTGCGGCAGGCACAGAAAGCCGTTATCCGTTTACCGTTTACCGTTCCTCACATCCGGTGGATTCCGTAGCGACTCACGATCGGTTCACGGTTCACGGTCTACGGTCCACGGTCACATCTCTATGAGAAGCGCTCCGGGCTCCCGGCTATCTTGCGCCTGAGAGGAAAAGGGACGCGTACGTTTTTGCTTCAAGCGATACGCTTTCCTTTATTTCAATTTTTCAAAACTCGTCGCAAAAGAAGACGGCTTTGTGCTCTTCGGGAACCATTGGATTTGCAAAGGTTTCTTGAAAAGTTTCGCAAAATTGCGGAGGAGCGGAGCCGTGGCGTGGCGCTGGACTTCGCAAGTTTCCGCATTCAAAAAGACGCGGAGCTCGGCGGTGCCGGGGGTGACGTGGCAGACGAGACGTGTGATGCTCTGTTCTTCCGTTTCATCCAAAGCTTCGGCGATGGAAAGCAGGGCAGCGATTTTTTTGGCGCGAAGGACATCGTCTTCCGTCATGAGGCGGAGGATGGCGTTCGTGCGGAGGATTTTGCCCGGGTTTCCGCGGTGACAAGCGGCGGCGAGGGCGCAAATGCATTGCTCGCGATGCGTGAGGCCGAAGAGATGGGCATTCACAATCATGTAGCCGCTGTGACGCGCGTGGCTGTAGTAATTGACGAGCATGCCGATGTCGTGGAGAATGCCGGTCGCCAAGAGGAGCTCGCGGTCGCGCGGGGAGAGACCGTGGAAACCGCGCCAGCCGTCGAAAAGGGTGAGCGCCATCGATGTCATATAGGCGACATGGGCTTCGTCGTCGGTCGGCAGCGTGTGATAATAATTTTCCGCGGAAGCGCGAAGCATATTTTTGACGGGCAGCGTGCCGTATTGTTTCTCGTAATCGTAGAAGAAAAGACCTTCGCGAATTCCGCAACCGGAGACAGTCAAAGTCTCGGCGGAGGCCATTTGCGTGATGGCGGAAACGACGAGCGCGCCCGCGATGATGATGTCCGCGCGTTCGGAAGAGAGTCCGGAAATGCGTTTCCTTTCAGCCAGCGTCTTTTCGCAAAGTTCATCGGTCATCGGGTAGAGGTCGGCGGTCGGCAGGCTGTAATTGTGGAGCTTGGGCAGGGGATAGCCAATGCGCCGCTGGTGCATTTTCGCCAGGTTGCGGACGGTGCCGCCGACGCCGATGACGGGAATGGATTTTTTGGGAAACCAGGGAATGGACGCCAGTTTCTTTCGGATGAAAGCTGATATTTGTGCGCGTTTCTCCGGACTCACAAAATCACGCGAGCCGAATGTCTCGGTCAGCGTCACGGCACCGATTGGAATGCTGACCGAGTGAAGCCGTTCCTTATTTTGGACGAGGGAAATTTCGACGCTGGCGCCGCCGAGGTCGAAAAGGAGGAAATCGCTTTGGTCGATGGTGTGAATAACGCCGGAAAAACCGAGCGCGGCTTCTTTTCGCCCGCTAATCACGGTCATGGGGATGCCGGTCTTTTCATAGACGAGCCGAAGGAAATCGGAGCCGTTCTTCGCGTTTCGGACGGCGGCGGTCGCAACGGCCCGGATGCGCGTGACGGAGAGGACTTTGGCGGCGTGTGCGTACACGGCAAGGCAATCCAAAGCGCGCTTTTGTGCCTCTTCCGTCAGATACGGAGATTTTTTCGTCATGCCTTCGGAGAGGCGCAATGTCTTTTTTTCTTGGTACATCAGTTTGTAGGCGCCGTTCTCCGCAATCTGCATGATGATGAAACGGATGGAATTGGAGCCCAAATCGATAATGGCAACGCGATCCATAGTGATCCTCCGCGATAAAAACAGTTTCTTTTTATTGTACATAGGGAGAGAGAAAATTGCCAGAGGAAAATCAGGAGCAAACCGTTTGCGCTTTTTGATTTTGATGGCAAAAGCGGTAAAAAATTTTTGAAAGATAGAGATGAGGGGCCGGGTTTCTGGGGTGTTTAACTTTCTGCGGCGTCGTCGATGAGTAACTTTCTGCTGACAGAGATGGGAGATGAGGGGCCGGACTTTTTTGCTTCTTTCTTTTTGCGGCGTTTGTGATGGAAGCCAAGTGTTGATAGAGATGAGGCGGCTTTTCATCTTTATCAGCACTTGGCCAGCCATTATTTATGCCCCAAAAATTAAGAAAGAAACAGCCACGCTCCTCATCTCTATTTTGCAAAAGTTTTCGCCACCAATGCCGCACAAGCAAAAGGAAAAAGAAGCTTCGCCTCTCAATTCTCAATTCTGTTTTTTGCTTTCTGTTTCCAAAAGCTTTATAATGAAACAAATTTTTGTTCGAAAGAGACGGGAGGACTTATGTTAGCATCCAGATTGTACAGCCCCACATTGCGGGAGATTCCGGCGGAGGCCGTGGTGGCCAGCCATATTTATATGCTGAAGGCGGGGATGATTCGCAAAATCGCCAGCGGCGTCTATGTGTATATGCCGCTCGCGTGGCGGACGCTGCAGAAAATTTCCGCGATCATTCGCGAGGAAATGAACAAGACGGGCGCGCAAGAGATTGCGATGCCGATTGTGCAGCCGTCGGAAATTTGGAAGGAAACGGGCCGTTGGACGGTGTACGGCGAGGAAATGTTCCGCCTGAAGGATCGGCACGGGCGCGAATATTGCATGGGGCCGACGCATGAGGAGCTCGTGACGATGCTCGTCCACATGGATACGTCGTCTTACAAGCAGCTCCCCGTTTCCCTGTATCAGATTGCCAATAAATATCGCGACGAGCTGCGCCCGCGTTTCGGTCTCATGCGCGGCCGCGAATTTATCATGAAGGATTGCTACACATTTGACGCAGACGAGGAAGGGCTCGACCGTCAATATTGGACGATGTACGATGCGTATACGCGGATTTTCACGCGTTGCGGGCTGCATTTCCGTCCGGTCTTGGCAGACGGCGGCGCGATCGGAAACAGTCTCACGCACGAATTTGAAGCGCTCGCGGAAAGCGGGGAAGCGGATATCGTGTATTGCAAACATTGCGATTTTGCGGCGAATACGGAAGCGGCGGTGCCGAAGACTGTTTCAGAAGGTATCGTGAATACGAAAGAGAAAGAACTCGTGGCGACGCCCGGGCAGCATACGATTGAGATGGTGTGCGACTACCTGAAATCGCCGGTCACGCAGTCGGTGAAGGCGGTCGTGTACAAATTGGACGATACGGTGGTGCTGGCGATGGTGCGCGGCGATCATGAGGTGAATGAAGTCCTCCTGCAGCATTTGTACCAAGCGGAAACGGTCGCGATGGCGTCCGAGGAAGATTTGGCGCGTTGCGGTCTCGTCGCCGGCTATATCAGCCCTATCGGCCTCAAAAAGGTGGAGGATTTCGATATCGTCGTCGATTCGTCGGTCATGGAAATGCAGGATGCGTGCTGCGGCGGAAACGAAAAAGATATGCACTACATCCATGTGAATCCGGCGCGGGATTTCGGAGATGTGCGCGTCGCGACGATTCGGATGATTACGGAAAAAGACGTCTGCCCGAAATGCGGCGGCGAGGTTGAGATCAAAAAAGGCATCGAAGTCGGACAGGTCTTCAAGCTGGGCACAAAATACAGCGCGGCGCTCGGCTGCACGTATTTGGATCAGAACGGGAAATCGCAGCCGATGGTCATGGGCAGCTACGGGATCGGCGTGTCGCGCACGATGGCGGCGGCGATTGAGCAGAGCCACGACGACGACGGCATTATCTGGCCGGTCGCGATTGCGCCGTATCAGGTCGTCATCGTCCCGGCGAACAACAAAGACGAGCAAGTGATGGCCGCGGCGAAAGAGCTGTATGAATCGTTTGAGGACATCGCGGACGAAGTGGTTTTGGACGACAGAAACGAACGCGCCGGGATCAAATTCAAAGATGCGGATCTCATCGGGTATCCGGTGCGCGTGACGCTCGGCAAGAATTTCCTGGAAACGGGCCGCGCGGAAGTCCGCCTCCGCAGGACGGGCGAAACGATTGAAGTTCCGATTGAAGAATGCAAGGCGAAAGTGACGGAAATCTTGGCGAAATTGTTTGCGGAAAATAAGTAAAGAGAGATGAGAGGGGCTTGGTTTTGTGCGTCAGGCGCATGGTAGTTATTAGTCGTTAGCTGTTAGCTTTTAGTTGAAAGCGGTGTCACCGACGGCGACGATTTATAAAATGCGGCGAAGCCGCTACCGATAAGAACTAACAGCTAATAGCTAGAAGCTAATAACTATCTTGCGCTTGACTCAATAGCTTTACGCCTTTTGTATATCAGAGGAAATAAAATGGACGAATTGGAGACGCTTCGGGAGGAGATTCGCGGGATTGATACGGAATTGGCGCGCCTCTTTGAGAAAAGAATGGCCGTTTCCGCCTCCGTCGCCGCTGTGAAAATCCGGAAGAATTTGCCAATCTACGACGCCGCGCGCGAAGAAGAAAATATCGAGGCGCTTTGCGGTTTCCTTTCCGATGCCGCCAATCGCCCCCTGTTTTCCAAATGGTATCGGCTGCTGATGGACGCGTCCAAGGCGCGGCAGACAGAAATAAAGGATAAAAAATCATGACGGAACAATTGACGGGTACGGTCGAGCGGGTCATTTTTACCGGCGACGACGAGACGTACGCCGTCTTTTTGTTGCGCCTTGAGAATTCCGAGAAACGCGTCACCGTCACGGGCGAAGTGGGCGTCCCGACGGAAGAGCGGACGGTGGAAGTCCGTGGAAGCTGGCAGGTGCATCCGCGCTACGGGAAACAGTTTCGCGCCGAGACGATGACGGAGAAACGTCCGACGACGGCCGAAGAAATTGAAAATTATTTGGCGTCGGGGCAAATTCGCGGCATCGGCCCGCAGCTCGCCAAGACGATTGTGCATCGATTCGGCAAAGAAACCATCGAGATTTTGGATACCCGTCCCGAGGCGCTGCTCTCCATTCCGGGCATCGGAAAAAAGAAATTGGCAGCCATTCGCGCATCGTGGCAGTCGTCCAATCGGTTGCGCGATTTGATCTTGCGTCTGCAGAGAGTCGGAATTCCCGCCCGTTTCGCCGCCATCTTGGAAAAAACATACGGCGATTCTTTGGAAACCGTCCTGTCGACAGAGCCGTATCGCATGGCGCGCGACATCCCCGGGATGGGATTTCCTTCGGTGGACCGCCTCGCGATGGAGGAGGGAATCGATCCCTGTGACATGGAGCGCATTCGCGCCGCCGTTTTTTATGTGCTGTATCAATTTTCGGAAAATGGGCACACGTGTCTGCCGGCATGGCAGGTCATCGAGAATGTGGCCTCGCTTTTGGATCTGGAGAAATCGACCGTGCGCACCGCCGTTTCCGATGCGGTGAGCGACGGGGACATCCAAGCCGTTTTCTTCGGCGAATGCTATTATCTCTACACGCCGACGCTGTATGAGGCGGAAACGGAAGCCGCCGAGCACGTCCGCCGTTTGCGAAAGGCGACGGAGATAGGAAACCCGAAGCTGGCCATCGAAGCATTTGAAAAGGAACACGACATCACGCTTGCCGCCGAGCAACGGGAAGCGGTGGAGCAGGCGATGCAATCCGGTCTTCTCGTGATTACGGGTGGCCCCGGCACCGGCAAGACGACGCTCATCCGCGCCATCATTACCGCTGCGGAGCAATACGGCGCGACCGTGCGTCTTGTGGCGCCCACCGGACGCGCCGCCAAACGGCTGGCGACAGCTTCCGGGAAACCGGCGGAGACGATTCATCGCGCCCTGGAGGCGGAGATGGCGCGCGGCAAGACACTTTTTATGGTGGATGAATCCGAACCGCTCGATGAAGATCTCATCATTGTGGACGAAGCGTCCATGCTTGACATCCCGCTTTTTTATCATCTTCTTTGCGCCGTCAAAGACAAAGCGCGGCTCATTTTGGTCGGCGATATCGATCAGCTTCCGCCCGTCGGTCCCGGAAACCCGCTCAAGGACCTCATCGCTTGGGGCGACATTCCCGTCGTGCGGCTCACGCAAATTTTCCGCCAATCCGAAGGCAGCGGCATCATCACAAATGCGGCGCGCATTTTGCAAGGCGAGCTGCCCGTTTCCGAAAACGGCATGGATATCGTATACGTCGAGAATGACGACGAAGCCTATCGCACCGTCATGCAGCTTTGCGAAGAGTACAATTACGGAAAAGACGAGACGACACTGTGGAATATGCAGGTCCTCTCGCCCATGTATCGCGGCGCGTGCGGCGTCGACAAATTGAATCTCGGCATTCAGGAAGCGGTGCGCGAAGCGGCGCGGAGCCGGGCGCCTTTCCGCTGCGGCGACAAAGTCATGCAACGGCGCAACAATTACGAAAAAGAAGTGTACAACGGCGACATCGGGACCGTCTGGGCGGTGAATTGGGAAGGGCGCAAGGAAACGGAAACGGACGAAGAGGCGGAAGCAGCGGAGCCGGAAACCGTTTCCTCCGTTTCCGCTGACGTCGAATTTGATGACGAAGAAGAGGGGACGCCGCGCGCCGTCAAAAAAGTTTTCGTCCGCTACCCGGAGAAGGAAATTGTCTACGATTTTCCGGAAACGGACGAATTGCAGCTCGCCTATGCCGTCACGGTCCACAAGAGCCAGGGGAGCGAGTACGAACGCGTCATTCTCGTCCTGCTTTCGTCTCAATACCCGATGCTCCAGCGCAATTTGCTCTACACCGGCATCACACGCGCCGGTCGTCACACGATTCTCGTCACGACGAAAGGGGCTCTCTCGCGTGCCGTCGCCAATGACAAGACGGCGCTTCGCTGCACGCTCTTTCTGCCGCTTTTGGCCGGTGAGGCCAAGCTATGAATTGGTGGAAACAGGCGCTTGATTTGGTTTTCCCGCGCTGCTGCCCGGCTTGCGGTACGTACACGGGACGCGACACCCTTTGGTGCGACGAATGTTTCAAAAAAGCGCTCGATGCGCATCAAATTCAGCGAAACAGCCATCCGCATTTGGCCGCTTGCTACACGACCGCGCGCTACGAAGGAAGTGTCAGGAGGCTCATCATTGCGCTCAAATACAATCAAAAGCCGCAGCTTGCCAAAGCGCTCTATCCGATTCTGGACGCGTTTCCCTGGTGGGAAAGACTTGCCGCGGAGACAGATTTGGCCGTCCCGATTCCGCTCTCGGCCGCGCGCCGGAAAGAAAGAGGCTATAACCAGACTGATTTACTGTTTCGTGACATTTTGAAAGAAAAGGGCATCGCATACGACTCCGACTGTCTCGTCCGCATCCGCAACACGCCGAAACAATCGCTCCTCAATAAAGAAGCGCGCGAAAAGAATCTGCAAATGGCGTTTCATGTGAACAAAGGAAAAGACATCCGGGGCAAACGGATTTTGCTCGTAGATGATATTTACACGACCGGCACGACGATGGAAACGGCAGCCCAGGAACTCTGCCGCGCCGGTGCGGTGAAAGTGATTGGTCTCACGGTGGCGTCGGGCGCTGTGTAAGTTGAATGAAATGCGGGGGTTTCAGATTCGCTAAACAGCCGGAATCGGTGTACAATAAGGAAAATTGAGAATATTACAAAACAAGGAGGTTATCATGGAATTTACGGATGTATTGGCGCTGCGTTGTTCGGCGCGGGCCTACACGGAGGAAGCAGTCGCAGAGGAGTCCATTGCGGCCGTTTTGGAGGCGGCGCAGCGTTCGCCTGTCGGGCATCATAACTATGCCGGGTATCGGCTGACGGTGATTGAGAGCAAGGAAGTCTTGGCGCTCATGCGGAAGACATTTTCGGATGTGAGCGGCCGCCAAGACGATCCGTCGTACGGCGCGCCCGTTTTCATCATCGTGTCGGTGACGCCGGAAGCCTCCGAGGTCGTGCGGAAATACGATTGCGCGTGCATCATTGAAAATATGCATCTGGCCGCGACGAATCTGGGGCTGGGCTCTTGCTATATTCACGGAATGATTCGGACGATTCGCGAAGAAAAAGCCTGGCAGGAAGCGGCCGGTATCGCAAAAGAGGATGTCCCAATGTGCGGCTTGATTTTGGGTCACGCGAAAATGGCGGCCAGGAAACGGCCGGCGAAGGAAAATATGGAAGTGAATTTTTGTAAGTGAGCCGCTTGCCGTGCGTGAATGACTTTGTTTCTCAGACGCAAGATAGTTGCTAGTTGTTAGCTTTTAGCTGTTAGTTTTAAGCGGAAGCGCTTCGCGCAATTTATAAAAAATGCGCCGTAGGCGATACCGCTTTCGTCTAACAGCT
>CAVEYT010000005.1:0-19917 GCA_963619995.1 Acutalibacteraceae bacterium
TGATTCAATCGAAGAATCTTATTTTGCGGCATAATGATGCAATACTGCGTCAAAGCCTTCCTTAAATAGCCTCACTATTTGCGTCAGCCTTTTCCTTGTCTTGCATCATTATGCTTGTCGCAAAATAAGATAACGATTGAATCAGCGCTTCCTTAATCAGCGATTTCTTAAAAAGAAGAAACAGAGCACGGTCACACGGCCGGTCGAATGCAAACAGCGATACTTGGAAATCAATCCGAGTATCGCTGTTTTTTGTTTCGTTGTAAAAATCGTAAAGGCATAAACAAAGTTCGTTGTAAAAAGTGTAGTCGCATGACAAAAGTTCGCTGTAATTTTTGTAAATGTATGGTATACTGGACTTGGATTCTTGTGACGGAGGTGAGGATATGGATCGGACGGCGATGGAAGAATTGTGGAAATGGAAGCGAAGCGAACGGAGAAAACCACTGATTATCGAAGGGGCTCGTCAGGTGGGAAAGACTTGGCTGATGAAAGAGTTTGGTCGCCGGGCGTACACGGATACCGTATACATCAATTTTGACGCCAATCCCAGAATGGCAGAGCTCTTTGCTTCCGACCTGGATACGGAGCGGCTGATACAGGGCTTGGAGCTGTATGTCGGCCGGAAAATCAATCCGGAAACATCACTTTTGATTTTTGATGAAGTACAGGAAGTCCCGAGAGCCTTGGCGTCTCTGAAATATTTTTATGAGAATGCGCCGCAGTATCACATCGTGTGTGCCGGGTCGATGCTGGGGATTGCGCTGCATCAAGGCACCTCGTTTCCGGTCGGCAAAGTGGATTTTTTGAAATTGTATCCTCTTTCTTTTGCGGAATTTTTAATGGCAATCGATAAAGGGCGTTTTGCCGAATTGCTCGATAAGCAAGATTTTCAAATGATAACGAGCTTCAAGCAAGTGTACATAGATGCTTTGAAGCAGTATTACTTTGTCGGCGGGATGCCGGAAGCCGTCCGAAGTTTTGCGGAAGATAAAGATTTTAATGAAGTTCGCGACATTCAAAAACAAATTCTGGCGGCGTATGAGCAGGATTTTTCCAAGCACGCTCCCAATGAAATCGTTCCGAGATTGCGGATGGTTTGGAATAGCATTCCTTCTCAGCTGGCGAAGGAAAACAAAAAATTTATTTATGGGCTTGTGAGAGAAGGGGCGCGTGCGAAGGAGTATGAAACGGCCATGATGTGGCTCAGTGATTGCGGTCTTATCCATAGAGTCAGTCGCGTCAATGCGGCAGGAATTCCTTTGCGGGCGTATGAAGATTTGAAAGCATTCAAACTCTTTGTGGTCGATGTCGGGCTTCTTGGCTGTATGACAGGTCTTCGCCAAGAAATTTTGCTTGACGGGAATCATCTTTTTACGGAGTTCAAAGGCGCGCTGACGGAGCAGTATGTTTGTCAGCAGCTTCAAACCATTCCGGATTTGAATGTTTATTATTACACCAATGACAGAGGGTCTTGCGAAATCGATTTCGTGGTGGATACCGGGAAACGGATTGTGCCGGTCGAAGTGAAAGCGGAGGTGAATCTTCGCGCCAAGAGCCTGAAAACATATCGGGAAAAATTTGCGCCGGAAATGTCTGTCCGCACATCCATGGCGGATTATAAAAAGGAAGAAGGGCTTGTAAATCTGCCGCTGTATGCCATCAATCAGATTGCGCGGATATGAGGAGACGGTCACGGGGATAGGGTGCCCCCGCCCGGCAGGATGAAAAGACGCGCGAATATTTGTACTTTTTCGGCGGATGTGATAAAATAACGTCTGCAATTTGTATCCGAAGAGAAGAGTCGATACACGGAGCCCGCGAGATTTGGGCCACAGAAAGTCAAGGAGGAATCATTTATTATGAACGTAAAAACAGAAGCGATCGATCAGCATAAAGTAAAAATGACGGTCGAAGTCGGGGCGGAAGAAGTTCAGAAAGCTTTCAAGCGTGCCGTTTCCGATATTTCTTCGCGCATCAATTTGAAAGGTTTCCGCAAAGGGAAAGCGCCGCGCAAGATTTTGGAGATGTACATCGGCAAGGACAGCCTGGCTGGCGAAGCGGAAAATATTCTGATCAATGATACGTGGGGCCGTGCGCTCGACGGTGAAAAATTGACGCCGGTCACGCGTCCCGAAGTGGAAACGTCGAAATTCTCCGAAACGGAAGGCGCTGTCTATACGGCGACATTCGTGAAGGAACCGGAAGTCACGCTCGGCGAATACAAGGGATTGTCCGTCCCGCATCAGCATCCGGAAATTTCCGATGAAGATGTCATGGCGCAGCTCACGGAAGCGGCGAAGCAGAATGCACGTCTGGAAGTCGCGGAGGGGGCGGCGCTCGCGAAGGGCGATTATGCCATCATCGATTTCAAGGGCACGGTGGACGGAAAAGAATTTGCCGGCGGCGAAGGCAAGACCTATCCGCTGGAAATCGGCTCCGAATCGTTCATTCCGGGCTTTGAAGATCAGCTCGTCGGCCACAAAGCGGGCGATGACGTGACGGTGAAAGTCGCGTTCCCGGAAGATTATTTTGTCAAAGATTTGGCGGGAAAGAATGCGGAATTTGCGACGCATATCGTCGACGTAAAGCGCAAAGTCATTCCGGAAATGAATGATGATTTCGCAAAATCCGTTTCCAAATACGATACGCTGCAAGAACTCAAGGAAAATTTGAAGCAGCAGATGGAGCTCCGCGCGATGCAGGCGGCAGAAGAGGCGTATCACAATGCGCTCGTCGATTTGGCGGTTGCCAACGCGAAAGTCGACGTGCCGGTCGAAATGGTCGAAGCGCGTATCGATGAGATGATTGAGGAAATGAAGCTCAATGTCGAAGCGGGCGAAGGTAAATTTGATGAATATTTGAAGGCAATCGGCAAGACGGAAGCGGATCTGCGGAAAGATTACAAGGACGCTGCGGAAGAAACGGTGCGTCAGGGGCTGGTCCTTTCGGCGATTGCCAAAGCGGAAGATCTCAAGGTCACAAACCAGGATCTCAATATGGAAGTCTACAGCATGGCGCATCAGTTCGGTGCGGATCCCAAGGATGTCGTCAAGATCATCCGTCAGGAAAATCGTCTGAATATGCTGATTGCTTCCGTGACGCGCAAGAAGGCGGCGGCTTACATTTACGGCGCAGCCAAGAGAGAAGAGACGAAAGAAGCGCCCGCGGAAGAGAAAAAGGCTGAAGCGAAGGAAGCAAAGCCGAAGGCGACCAAGGCCAAGACAACGAAGGCGACGGAAACGGCCGAGAAGGAAGAAAAGCCGAAGACGACAAAAGCAAAGACGACGGCGGCGAAAGAAACGAAGCCGAAAGCGACCAAAGCCAAGGCGACGGAAGAGAAGGAAGCAAAACCGAAAACGACAAGAGCGAAGAAGGCCAAAACGGAAACCGAAGCAGAATAAAGTGTAAGAGACCACCGCAGGCTCGTCTGAATGTCACTGGGTTCAGCACGGGGCGGTGGTTTTTTGTTGAGAGAGAAGGAAAAGGAGGAGCGGATATGGCGTATGTACCGATAGTCGTCGAGCAGACGGCGCGCGGAGAGCGTTCGTATGATATTTATTCCCGTCTTTTGAAAGATCGGATTATCTTTTTGGACGGGCCGATTGACGATCATTCCGCCAATGTCGTCATTGCGCAGTTGCTGTTTCTGGAAGCGGAAAATCCGGATAAGGACATTCATTTGTACATCAACAGTCCCGGCGGCGTCGTGACGGCCGGCATGGCGATTTACGACACGATGCAGTACATCCGGCCCGACGTTTCCACCATTTGCATCGGCTCCTGTGCCAGCATGGCGGCGGTGCTCTTGACGAGCGGCGCGGCCGGGAAACGCTACGCGCTGCCGCATGCCAATGTGATGATTCATCAGCCTCTGGGCGGCGTGCAAGGGCAGGCGACGGAAATCGAAATTCACGCCCGCGAAATTTTGCGTCTGCGCGAAGAATTGAACGGCATTTTGGCGCATCACAGCGGAAAGCCGATCAAGACGATTGCGCGCGATACGGAGCGCGACAATTTCATGACGGCCCAGCAGGCGCTGGATTACGGTCTCATTGATAAGATTTTGACCCGGAATGAACTTTCGGAGATGAAATAAGGAGGAGTCGTGGCGAATCGAAACGGAAACAATCCCCCGGTTTGCAGTTTCTGCGGACGCAGCGGGGATGAAGTGAAGCTGATTTCCGGTCCCGGCGTGTATATTTGCAATGAATGCGTGGAAGTCTGCCAGAATATTTTGCGCGAGGAAATGAAACACGCGCCCGTGAAGGCAGAGTCGGAATTTCGTCTTCCTGTCCCGTCGGAAGTCAAGGCGCATTTGGATGAATACGTGATTGGGCAGGATGAAGCGAAGATTGCGCTTTCGGTTGCGGTGTACAATCATTACAAACGCATTTTGAGCGAAGATGAGGGCGGCGATGTTGAGCTGCAAAAGTCGAATATCGTGCTCCTGGGACCGACCGGAAGCGGGAAGACGCTTTTGGCGCAGACGCTGGCGCGGTTTCTCAATGTCCCCTTTGCCATTGCCGATGCGACGAGTCTGACGGAGGCCGGCTATGTCGGCGAGGACGTGGAAAACATTCTGCTTCGTCTCATTCAGGCGGCGGATTATGACATGGAAAAGGCGGAGCGCGGCATCATTTACATCGATGAGATCGATAAGATTGCCAAGAAATCCGACAATCCGTCCATCACGCGCGATGTGTCCGGCGAAGGCGTGCAGCAGGCGCTTTTGAAAATTTTGGAAGGCACTGTCGCATCCGTGCCGCCGCAGGGCGGGCGCAAGCATCCGAATCAGGAAATGCTGCAGATCGATACGACGAATATTCTCTTCATTTGCGGCGGCGCTTTCGACGGAATCGATCGCGTCATTGAGCATCGGATGCAGAAATCGACGATTGGCTTCGGCTCGGATATTCGCCGGAAAGAAGAGAAACGGATGGGCGAGATTCTGCAGAAAGTGCAGCCGGAAGATTTGCTGAAATTCGGTCTTATTCCGGAATTCATCGGCCGTCTTCCCGTCGTCGTGACGCTCCACCCGCTGGACGAAGCGGCGCTGGTCCGGATTCTGCAGGAGCCGAAGAATGCGCTGGTCAAGCAATACAAGAAACTTCTTTCCATGGATCATGTGGAGCTGACATTCGATGACGATGCAATCCAAGAAATCGCGAAAATGGCCATCGAGCGAAACACCGGCGCCCGCGGCCTTCGCGCCATCATCGAGAAAGCGATGCAAAAAGTCATGTATGAAGTCCCCGGCATGAAAGACGTGGCCGCTTGCCGCGTGACAAAAGAATCCATCACGGACGGAAAGCCGCCGATTCTCATCAAAAAAGAAGAAGCGTAAGCGAAGGGCGATTTCATTCTGAATAAAAAATTTAAGATCCAAATCAAAAAAGTCTTGGGGTGCAATTCTCGAGACTTTTTGATTTGGATTTTTTGCGGAGAAGATCATGAGCAGCGTTTTGCGCACGATACTGATTTTTTAGGTAGGAATGTATGATATAATAAATTGAGTTTTTATCCGTCGATTTGAAAGATATTTGACAGCGAGAAATTTTTGGAGGATATAGAGATGGGTGAGCAGGAAATTTTGACTTTGCCGCTGGTGGCGATGCGGGATGTCGTGGTGTATCCGCAGATGAATGTGAATTTTGAGATTGGCCGCGCGGAATCGGTGGCGGCGGTGCGGCGTGCCTCGGAGGGGGACGGGCTCTTTGTGACGGTGCTCCAAAAGGATCCGGAGACGGAGCATCCCGAGGCGGAGGAGCTGTATACGGTCGCCACTGTGCTGAAATTGTCGAAAATGTCGCCGCTGCCGGGCGGGCACATTCGTGTCTTGGCGGAGGGCGTGTCCCGCGTGGAATTGAAAAATGTAAAAAAAAGTGAGGGGATGCTGTGGGCGTCCGTTTCTAAAGTGGCCGAGACTTGCGCGGATGAAGTGAAGGCGGAAGCGTATCGGCGCGCGATTTTGGATGGATATTTCAAATGGATGGAAGCGGCGAAGAAAATGATTCCGGAGGAAGCGGCCTCCCAGCTCCGTGCTATCCAAAATCCCGGACAGGTGGCGGATTTCATTATCGCGCAGCTTCCGTTTTCACCGACGGAGCGGCAGCGCATTTTGGAAACGCTCGATGTGGAGGCGCGGCTGGATCGTGTGAAGACGATGACGGATATGGCGCTCGAAATCACGGAAATCGAGACGAAGCTGGACGGTGAGGCGCGGAAACATATGTCCGAGGATCAGCGGAAATATTTCCTGCGCTCGAAGATGCATTCCATTCGCGAAGAGCTCGGCGAAGAAGATGCGGATGAGGAGATTGACGAGTATCGCGAGAAATTGGAAAAGGCGGGGCTGCCGCAGGAGATTTTCGAGAAGGCGGCCAAAGAGGTGTCTCGCTTGGATGCGATGGGGCCGGGGATTGCCGAGGCGAATGTGATCCGGACGTATCTGGATTGGATTCTCGATTTGCCGTGGAGCGAGGAGACGGAGGACAATCTGGATTTGCACCGCGCCAAGAAGATGCTAGACGAGGACCATTTCGGGCTGGAAAAGGTCAAGGATCGCATTTTGGAGTATTTGGCCGTGAAAATTTTGGCGCCGAATGCCAAGGGAAATATTTTGTGCTTTGTGGGGCCGCCCGGTGTCGGGAAGACGAGTCTGGCGAAATCTATTGCGCGGGCGATGGGGCGGAAGTTTGCGCGGATTTCTTTGGGCGGCATCACGGATGAAGCGGAGATTCGCGGGCATCGACGGACGTATGTCGGCGCGATGCCGGGGCGTTTCATTTCCGCGATGGCGCAGGCGAAATCGATGAATCCGGTCATTTTGCTCGATGAGATTGACAAGGTGGGCGCCGATTTTCGCGGCGATCCCGCGTCGGCTCTTTTGGAGGCGCTGGATCCGGAGCAGAATAAGACGTTTACGGATAATTACATGGACATGCCGTTTGATTTGTCGCAGGTTTTCTTCATCTGCACGGCCAATACGACGCAGTCGATTCCCGATCCGCTCATGGATCGTATGGAAATCATCTCGCTTCCGGGGTATACGGAGGAGGAGAAATTGGAGATTGCGCGGCAGTATCTCGTCCCGCGCGAACGGGAGAAAAACGGTTTGTCCGGCGATGTGCTTCGTTTCCCGAAAAGTCTTTTGCAAATTTTAATCAGAAATTACACGCGGGAGGCCGGTGTGCGCGAGCTGGAACGCACGATTGGGACGCTTTGCCGCAAGACGGCGAAACAGGTGGTCATGCGCGAAGAGGGCGTCCCGGCGCTGTCGACGAAGACGGTGGAGGCGTATCTGGGGCCGTATAAATTCATCCGCTCGGCCGATTTGCACGAAAATGCCGTGGGGCGTGTGAATGGTCTGGCGTGGACGGCCGTCGGCGGCGAGGTGCTGGATGTGGAAGCGGTCGCGCTGAAGGGCAGCGGGAAACTGGAGCTCACGGGGCAGCTGGGCGACGTGATGAAAGAATCGGCGCAGGCGGCGTACACGTACATCCGCAGCCGCGCGGAGACATTGGGGCTCTCCGATCATTTCTATGAAAAGGAAGACATCCACATTCATTTGCCGGAGGGGGCGATTCCCAAAGACGGGCCGTCGGCGGGGATTACGATGGCGACGGCGATGGCCTCGGCTTTCACGGGACGAAAAGTGCGGTCGGATTACGCGATGACGGGCGAAATCAATTTGTCGGGCGAAGTGCTTCCCATCGGCGGGCTGAAAGAAAAATCGCTCGCGGCGGCGCAGCTGGGAATTGAAAATATTTTGATTCCGGAAAAGAACGTGCGCGATTTGGAAGAAATCCCGAAAAGTGTGCGCGACACCGTGCGTTTCATTCCCGTCAAACACATGGATGACGTCTTGTCGCGGGTCTTGGAGGACGGAAATGGCAGAAATTAAAGACATCGGCGCGTTTCATATCGTCTCTTCCGCTTATGTGTGCTCGGCGGTGAATCGCAGCCAATACCCGGAAGAAGGGCGGCCGGAGATCGCTTTCATCGGGCGTTCCAATGTGGGGAAATCGTCGCTCATCAATTCGCTTTGCGGCCAGAGACGCTTGGCGCTCGTCAGCAAGGAACCGGGGAAAACGCGGACCATCAATTATTTCGCCATCCAGTCGCGGCGAAAAAAAGAAGACGGAAAAGAAGAGCGAAACGATTGGTATCTCGTCGATTTGCCGGGCTACGGTTTCGCAAAAGCGACGCAAAAAAGCAAGGATCTGTGGTCGGATTTCATTGCGGATTATTTGAAGAAATCTCCGCAGCTTCGGCTGATTTGCCTCTTGGTGGATTTGCGGCATCCGGGGCTTGCGATTGACGCGGAAGCGTTCTCGTGGATGCAGGCGATGCACCGCTCCGTGCAGATTATCGGGACGAAAGCGGATAAGCTCGGCTCGTCCGATACGATGAAAAATGCGGCGGCGCTCAAGAAATTGTTTCCCACGGAGCGCGCGCCCATTGTGTATTCTTCTTTGAATGGGAAAGGACGGGAGGCATTGCTTTCCGTGGCAGAGGAGATGATTTGTCATGTTTGATCGAAAGAAATGGTGCTTGCTGGGGTTGGTTTCTTTGGCGTTTCCCATCGCGGCCGTGCCGGCGGTCTTGGCGTATAATGTGATGGCGCCGAATTCGTTTGGCGAAGCGGATACCAGGACGCGCGAATACAAAGCGGTCGTGCGGATGGTGAAAGAGGGAAAAGCGCCGAATTATACGTATGAAGATATGAAAATGCGCGGCCGTATCACGCGTTATGAGCTCACGACGTTTATCATCGACTTGCTCGACAACGGGAAAAATCTCACCGCGCAGGATAAGGAAGATTTGGAGAAAATCAAAGAGGAGTATGAAAGGGAGCTCGACGCGCACAATTGGAAACCGAAAAGGGCGAGACGGGCGCCGATAGTGACGATTGACGGGGATGTCCGCTTGCGCCATCAAAGCGACGGAGAAACGGATGCGCGGGCTCGCGTGGGCGCGACGGTGAAAGTATCCGACGATACGACGGTGCGCGCGGAAAAAAGTGTGCCGCAAGAAAAATAAAAAATCGGGAGAGAGGATGTCGATAGCGTGGCATCTTCTTTTTTTGTAAAAAATGTTTCGCGCCTTTCTGTGACTCTTGATTTGACATGCTATAATAAATCAATCTATTTTTTATGAGTTTATTAAGGGGGAATGGATTGTGAAAACAAGTTTGAAATGGGCAGCGGCTGCGGCGGCAGGCGTGTTTGCACTCGGTTTCTTGACGGCTTGCGGTGGCGGCGACAAGAAAGAAGCGGCGGCTAAGCCGGCGGACGGAAAGGAAGTCACGCTGAAGATCGGCGCGTCTCCCGTGCCGCATGCGGAAATTTTGAATGCGGTGAAAGACAATCTCAAGAAAGACGGCGTGAATCTGGAAATCGTGGAATTCACCGATTACGTCCAGCCGAATCTGGCGCTGGCGGAAAAAGAATTGGATGCCAATTATTTCCAGCATAAGCCGTATCTCGATCAGTTCTGCAAGGATCGCAATTTGAAACTGGTTTCCGTGGCGAATATTCACTTGGAACCGATGTCGGTCTATTCTGCGAAGTACAAACAAATCAGTGAGGTTCCGGAAGGCGCACATGTCGCGATTCCGAACGATCCGACGAACGGCGGTCGCGCACTTCTCGTGCTTCAGTCTGCCGGCCTGATTAAGCTCCGTGACGGCGCTCCGATCACCGCGACGCCGCAGGATATCGTAGAAAATGCGAAGAATCTCCAGTTCTCCGAATTGGAAGCGCCGCAGCTGCCGCGTTCTTTGGAAGATGCCGATATCGCGGTCATCAATATGAATTTCGCGCTGGAAGCGAAACTGGATCCGGCGCAGGCCATTTACACGGAAGGCAAGGATTCCCCGTATGCGAATATCGTCGTCGTGCGGGAAGGCGATGAAAACCGTCCGGAAATTCAGAAGCTCGTGAAAGCATTGCAGAGCGAGACGGTCAAGAAATTCTTGGAAGAAAAATATAAGGGCGCGATTGTCCCGAGTTTCTAATTTGAAAAAATAAAAGCCGATTGACTCCTCGAAGTCAGTCGGTTTTTTGTTTGCCAAAAATCGGAGCTTCCCGCTTTTCACAATTTCGGATATAATGGGAGAAATCATTTCCGTCGTGGGAGGTTGGCATGAGCGCAATAGAAAACAGCAGCGCGTGGGATACGCGAAAAATCGTGATGTTTCTTTTGTGCGCGGCCGTATTTATGGCGCCGATTCACGACGTATTTTTTTATGTGCCGCTTTTTTTGGCGGCCGTCCTTTCGCTGTATCGCTGCGTTCGCTTCGGAAACGAATGGCGCTTGGGCTCTCTTTGGCGTCCGGGATTGCTTTTTATGATTTGCTCTCTCATCTCGACGCATTTTGCCATCGATTGGCGTTTTTCTCTTTTCAACTGGTGCTTTTTGCCGCTGATGTATGCCGTGCTGTACGTCTTGCTCGTTTCGTATCTGGAAACGGAGGAAGACCGGCGCGGCTTTTTGCGTGGATTGTTTCTGTCTTTTTTATGCGTTTTGATTTACGGCATTTTTCAATTCTTGGATATGTCGGACATGGCCGATGAGGCAGCGGCGCAGGGATGGATTGACGCGAAACGGTTTCCTCTTTTGTATCGGCGCATGTTTTCCACCTTGGGCAATCCGAATTTGTACGCCGGATATCTGTTGGTCGCGCTGGGCATGATGACGCCGTTTTTTCTTTTTACGAAACGGCGTGCCGTTCGCGTCTGGCTCGGCGTGTTCGGATTGGCGGCCGTGCTTTGCCTGCTTTTGACCTATTCGCGCGGCGCTTGGGTGGCGTTCTTTGCCATGATGGCCGTGCTCGCCACGGTGTACGATAAACGCCTTTGGCTGATTTTTTTGGTCGTGCCCGTTGTGCTGTTCTTTTATCAAGGGCAACTCACGGAGCGTTTCCTGTCCATTTTTTCCGGCGAGGACACGTCGACCGCGCTTCGCTTTGCGCTCTGGGAAGTGACGGTCGCGATGATTCAGGAACATTTGCTGACCGGCATCGGGTGGGGCATCTATTTTGCGACGTATCCTTGGTACAATTTTTATATCCAAGATCCCACGGTGCTCATCTACCATGCGCACAATATGTATTTGTCCGTCACGGCGGAAGTCGGGATTCCCGGCGCAATCGGATTCTTCTGGTTTTATTTCGGCCATGCCGTCTTGGCGTTTCGTCTGTATCGGAAATCGGCCGATTCGTTTTCGCGATCTGTGGGCCTGGGATTGTTTCTGGGCATCGTCGGCTTGGCGGTCTACGGCCTCGGCGATCACGTCCTTTTCAGCCGGGCGCTGTCGCTCGTTTTCTGGAGCCTGTGCGCTTTGGGGATGGCTTGCTCCTTACAGGAAAAAGAAAAGAAACCAATCGGATGAGGGCGGCGTTTCCGAAAATTTTAGGAGACGAGAGATGCGGAAAAGTAGCATGCTATGGAAATATTCGCGTAATTTTTCATTTGTCAATATGGAATTGAAAGATTTTTTAAGAATCTGTGATAGGAATTTTTTATAACGCGTATTAGATTTTTTGGTCATACCGATTTTTCAATAAAATGCTGATAAAAAATAAAATTGTGGTATAATAGGGTAGTTTGAAAGGGCATAGAGCAAGAGAGCTCGGTAAATCGGCATCGTGTGTGACATGAAATGCGGCCTCAATCACAATAGAAATATGGGGACGGATGCCCGTTTCGGGTGTGCGGCGCTTCGCCGTAATGTAGGAAAGACTCTGTGGTTTCAAACTGCGGGTTTTTATCATTTTTTATTTATTTGTAGGGAGGATGAAAGTAATGATCGACACCAACGACAGCGAATTCCTTAGCAGAATTGAAGACAAATCTTTGCTCTCCAAGATCTGCGACGCGAAGACCGCAGCAGCGATGATCAATCCTGGCGACATTATCGGCATCTCCGGCTTTACGCCGTGCGGATATCCGAAAATCACCATGCATGAACTCGCTGAAAGAATGAAAGCCAATCCGTTTAAGGTCGACGTTTGGACCGGCGCATCCACCGGCAGCCAGATCGATAAAGAATTGGTCGAAGCGGGCGGTGTGCGTCTCCGTACCCCGTATCAGACGAATGCGGTGCTCCGCAAGGCGATCAATGCCGGCGATTTGGGCTACTGTGATTTGCATCTGAGCCATTCTGCCCAGCAGTTCCGTGAAGGGTTCTTCTCCAATGCGGCAGGCGAACGCGTCACCGGTCCGGATTTTGCGGTCATCGAAGTCTGCAAAATTACAAAAGAAGGTGGCCTCGTTCTGACCACGGCTATCGGAAACAGCCCGATCTTTATTTCTCAGGCGAAGAAAGTCATCATCGAAGTGAATACCACGCAGCCGGTCGCTTTGGAAGGCATGCATGATATTTATGAAATGCCGAATCCGCCGCATCGTCAGCCGATTCCGATTACGGGCGCCGGCGACCGCATCGGCACGACCTACGTTCCGTGCGATCCGTCCAAGATCGTGGCCATCGTTCCGTGCGATCTGCCCGATGTCACCCGTGAATTGGCTCCGCTCGATGACGACGCGATTAAGATGGGCAACAACCTGGTCGAATTCCTGACCAACGAAGTGAAACACGGCCGTCTGCCGGAAAATCTGCTTCCGCTCCAGTCCGGCGTGGGCAATGTGGCGAATGCCGTCATCAACGGCCTCGTTCGTTCCAGCTTTGAAAACCTCTCTGTTTACACCGAAGTTATCCAGGACGGCATGTTTGACCTGATTGACGGCGGCAAGATCGACATGATCTCCGGTACGTCGCTTTCCCCGTCTCCGGCCGGCCTGCAGCGCTTCTATGACAATATCGAAGAATATCGCAAGAAGATCATTCTTCGTCCGGAAGAAATTTCCAACAATGCCGAAGTGGTCCGTCGTATCGGCGTCATCGGCATGAATACCGCTTTGGAAATGGATATTTATGGGCATGTCAATTCCACCCATACCTCCGGCACCAAGATGATGAACGGGATCGGCGGCTCCGGCGACTTTGCGCGTAACGCGTTCCTGTCCTGCTTCTTCTGCCACAGCGTGGCGAAGGGCGGCGCGATTTCCGCTATCGTCCCGATGTGCACGCATATCGACCACACCGAACACGACACCCACGTTTTCATCTCCGAAAACGGCGTGGCGGACGTTCGCGGCTTGACGCCGAAGGAAAGAGCGAAACTCATCATCAACAATGTCGCTCATCCGTCCTATCGCGATCAGCTGCTGGATTACTTCAATGAAGCGTGCAAAGTTTGCGGCAATTCGCAGACCCCGCACATTCTGTCCAAAGCATTCTCCTTCCATGAAAGCCTGGCGGAGAACGGCAGCATGCTTTTCAAGAAATAATTTCCATATCCCATTCTTGAAAAGAAACTCTTGTTGATTGTCCGCGAAAGCGGTCATCATATTCATAGCTCCCAAGGGACACCTGCGGTGCTTCGGTATCGCAGGGGCGCCCTTTCGGATCTATATCCGGGAACATTTCGGTTTCATGATGAATTAGAAGACAGAAAATGCGCAGCTCATCGAAGAAACCGGGAAGGTCCCCATCACCATTTATTTTATTAGGAGGAAGATGAACCTATGGCAAACGAATCCCTGAAAGCCAAACTCGCAGCGTATGAGGAAGCTTATGCAAAAGCATGCGCAAAGACTCCCGAAAGAGTCGGGCTGAAATTCAACAAACTGTACACCCCGCTTGATATCGAAGGCTTTGACTATGAAAAAGACCTCGGTTTCCCGGGTGAATATCCTTACACCCGCGGTGTACAGCCGACCATGTATCGCGGTCGTCTTTGGACCATGCGTATGTATGCAGGCTTTGCAACTGCCGAAGAATCCAACAAACGTTATCGTTACCTGATTGAAAACGGCGGATCCGGTCTCTCCTGCGCATTTGACCTTCCGACCCAGATCGGCTACGACTCCGACGATGCCATCGCTCAGGGCGAAATCGGTAAAGTCGGCGTGGCTATCGACACCCTGAAGGATATGGAAATTCTGTTCGACCAGATCGATCTCGGCAAAGTTTCCACCTCCATGACGATCAACGCTCCGGCTTCCGTACTTCTCGCGATGTACATTGCCGTTGCGGAAAAGCAGGGCGTACCGGCTGATCAGCTCCGCGGCACGATTCAGAATGATATTCTGAAAGAATACGCAGCTCGCGGCACCTACATTTTCCCGGTCAAACCGTCCATGCGTCTGATCACCAACATTTTTGAATACTGCTCCCAGAACGTACCGAAGTGGAACACGATCTCCATTTCCGGCTACCACATCCGTGAAGCAGGCTCCACGGCTGCACAGGAAATCGCATTCACGATTGCCGACGGCATCGCTTACATCGAAGCGGCTCTGAAAGCGGGCCTCCATATCGATGACTTCGCAGGCCGTCTCTCCTTCTTCTGGAACGCTCACAACAACGTCCTCGAAGAAGTCGCGAAATTCCGTGCGTCCCGTCGTCTGTGGGCTTCCATCCTGAAAGAACGTTTCGGCGCTCAGAAGGCGAAGTCCATGCAGCTTCGTGTCCATACCCAGACCGCAGGCTCCATGCTGACCGCTCAGCAGCCGAACAACAACATTGTCCGCGTTGCTCTGCAGACCGCTGCCGCAGTCATGGGCGGCACCCAGTCCCTGCACACCAACTCCCGTGATGAAGCACTCGCTCTTCCGACCACGGAATCCGTCACCATCGCTCTGCGCACGCAGCAGATCGTGGCTTACGAATCCGGCCTCGCTGACGTAGTCGATCCGCTCGGCGGCTCCTACTATGTCGAAGCGATGACGAACGCGATCGAAAAAGAAGCTCGTGAATACATCGCGAAGATTGATGAAATGGGCGGCGCTGTCGAAGCTATCGACAAGGGCTACATCCAGAAAGAAATCCAGGATTCTGCTTATGCTTGGCAGATGGCTGTTGAATCCGGCGAAAAAGTCATCGTCGGCGTCAACAAGTTCACCATGGAAGAACCGCCGGTCGAAGGACTGCTTCGCATCGACGCTTCCGCAGGCGAATTCCAGAAGAACAAGCTTGCTAAAGTCAAAGCGGAACGCGACAACGCAAAAGTTCAGGAAGAACTTGCGAAACTCAAAGTGGCAGCTGCCGATGAATCCGTCAACCTGATGCCGGTCATTCTCGACTGCGTCCGCGCTTACTGCTCGCTCGGCGAAATCTGCGGCGTTCTCCGTCAGGTCTTCGGCGAATACAAAGCAAAAGCACTTCTCTAATAATAGGACTTTCTGGAGGTAATCAACAATGGCAGATAAAATGATCAGAGTACTCGTAGCAAAACCGGGCCTCGACGGCCATGATCGCGGCGCAAAAGTCGTTGCTCGCGCTCTCCGTGATGCCGGTATGGAAGTTATCTACACCGGTCTTCGTCAGACCCCGGATCAGATCGTAGAAGCAGCGGATGCGGAAGACGTCAATGTCGTCGCTCTCTCCCTGCTCTCCGGCGCTCACAATACCCTTTTCCCGGAAATCGTAGAAAAGCTGAAAGCAAAAGGAATGGGCGATGTCCTCGTCATCGGCGGCGGCGTCATTCCGGCTGCTGATATCCCCGGCCTCGAAGCTGCCGGCGTCAAAGCCGTCTTCACCCCGGGCACCCCGACCAAGACCATCATTGATTTCATTAAAGCGAACGCTTAATCGAAACAAGTCGGTTTCATAAGGTCATTTAGTTGCGGCGGGGCTGCCGTATGGTGGCCCCTTCCAACTTTACTACTCTTACGAAAGGTAGAAAAGTTATGGAATTCTCTATGGAAGATTTCTGGAAAGGTTCCAGACGTGCCTTAGCAAGAGCGATAACCATCGTAGAAAACGAGCGGGATGGCTATGAAGATATCATGAAAGAGATCTATCACCATACCGGTCGTGCACAGGTCATCGGTGTTACCGGTGCGCCTGGTGCGGGTAAGAGCACACTGTCAGACCAACTTGTGAAATTCTACCGGAAAATGGGCAAGACAGTCGGAGTTTGTGCGATTGATCCGACAAGTCCGTTCAGCGGCGGCGCCATCTTGGGCGACCGTATCCGCATGAATGATCTGACCTTGGATCAGGGTGTTTACATCCGCAGCATGGGTACGCGTGGCAGTCTGGGCGGCTTGTCCCGGAAAACAACGGACGCTGTCAAACTGATGGACGCCTGGGGAATCGATGTCATCTTCATCGAGACCGTCGGTGTCGGACAGTCTGAAGTAGATATAGTCAAGAACGCGGATACAACACTGGTTGTGCTCGTACCCGGACTAGGCGACGACATTCAGGCCATCAAAGCAGGGATTTTGGAAATCGGTGATGTATTCACCATCAATAAGTGCGATCGCGACGGATCCGACCGTCTCAATATCGAAATTGAGATGATGCTGGATTTGGGCGAAGCACAGGATTGGAGACCGCCGATTGAAAGAACGATTGCCAGCGAAGGACAGGGCGTCGAAGACGTCGTAAACTCCCTGAATGAGCATCGTAAATATCTTGAAGAATCCGGTCTGCTCGAAGAAAGACGCCGTGAACGCGTCAAGACCGAGCTGGGCGAGATGATTCATGATCGCATCTCCCGTCGTGTGTTGGGTGAAATCACCCAGACGGGCAAATTCGCCGACTACGTGGAACAAGTCTATGAACGGCAAACCGATCCGTACACAGTCGTTGATTCCATTGTAGGGGATATATTAAAATAATTCAAAGGAGGAATTATTATGGCATTCAAAGTATTGTGTGTCGACCATGTAGGCGTAGCAGTCGCTGATCTGCAGGCTTCCAAGCAAATGGCTATGGAGGTCCTCGGCCTGAAACCGTTGATGGATGATGAAACCGTCGAAGAACAGCACGTCACCACCAGCTTCTTCAAACCGTCCGCACAGTCCGAAGCTTGCGAACTCGAATTCCTGGGATCCACCACGGAAGACGGCCCGATCGCAAAGTACATCGCGGGCAATGGCGGCAAAAACGGCTATCAGCATGTAGCACTTCGTGTCGATGACATCGCAGCGGCTTTGGCTGATCTCGATGCAAAGGGCGTTCGCCTCATCGACAAGACCTGGCGTGTAGGCGCAGGCGGCTGCCACATCGCATTCTTGCATCCGAAAGCTACGACCGGCGTTTTGATCGAACTGACCGAACGTCCCGGCGGTCCTTCCTTCTGATCTGAATAGAAATTTTTATAAATTCAGAAACGGAACGGCTCTGTCCGTATCTGTCAGAGCCACCCTTTGAAGGGAAAATATTTTGGAGGTGTAAGAATGTTATCTGTTGCAGAAAGAATTGAACTCCTGCACAAAAACCTTGACCATGTCGAGGCTATGGGCGGAGAAAAAGGCGTGGAAAAACAGCACAGCAAAGGCAAGCTGACCGCTCGCGAAAGACTTGCCAAACTCTTTGACGAAGGCTCCTTTGTCGAAGTCGATGCGCTTGTCAAATCCCGTTGCCACAACTTCGGCCAGGAAAAGAAAGATCTTCCGGGCGAAGGCGTTGTCACCGGTTACGGCACCGTTGACGGCCGTCTCGTATTTGCGTTCGCGCAGGACTTCACCGTCGAAGGCGGGTCGCTGGGCGAAATGCATGCGGCTAAGATTGTCCACGTACAGGAACTGGCTCTCAAAGTCGGCGCTCCGTGCGTAGGCCTCAATGATTCCGGCGGAGCTCGTATCCAGGAAGCTGTCGATGCCCTCTCCGGCTACGGCAAGATTTTCTGGAACAACACCGTTGCTTCCGGCGTCATCCCGCAGATCTCCGCGATCATGGGACCGTCCGCAGGCGGCGCTGTGTACTCCCCGGCTCTGACCGACTTCATCTACATGGTGAAGGGCACCAGCCAGATGTTCCTCACCGGCCCGGCGGTCGTCGAATCCGTCACCGGCGAAAAGATTACGGCGGAAGCTCTGGGCGGCGCTGTGACGCACAACACCATTTCCGGTGTCGCGCAGTTCGCGGCGGAAAACGATGACGACTGCATCAGCCAGATTCGTTATCTCCTCTCCTTCCTCCCGAGCAACAACATGGAAGACGCTCCGATCGTGGACACCACCGATTCCCCGACCCGTACGGAAGAATCCCTGAACACGATTATGCCGGAAAACGCGAATGCGCCGTATGATATGTACAAAGTCATCACAGCCATCGTCGATAACGGCGAATACTATGATGTCGCCAAAGATTGGGCGAAAAACATCATCACCTGCTTCGCTCGCATGGACGGCCAGACCGTCGGCATCATTGCGAACCAGCCTTCCTTCATGGCCGGCTGCCTCGACTACAATGCGTCCGACAAATCTTCCCGTTTCATCCGCTTCTGCGATGCTTTCAACATTCCGCTCTTGAACATCGTCGACGTCCCCGGCTTCCTTCCGGGCAAGCAGCAGGAATATGCAGGCGTTATCCGCCACGGCGCGAAAATGCTCTTTGCATACTGCGAAGCGACCGTTCCGAAGATTACGCTCATCATCCGCAAAGCATACGGCGGTTCCTACATCGCTATGTGCTCCCGCGAACAGGGCGCCGATCAGGTATTTGCTTGGCCGACGGCTGAAATCGCCGTTATGGGCCCGGCCGGTGCTGCGAACATCATCTTCAAGAAAGATCCGGAGAAAGAGAAACGCACCGAAGAATACGTCGCCGAATTCGCGACTCCTTACAAAGCTGCAGAACGTGGCTATGTAGATGCAGTCATCGAACCGAAAGATTCCCGTCCGTATATCATCAATGCTTTGGCGATGCTCGCCAGCAAGAGAGAGCTTCATCCGGCGAAGAAACACGGAAATATTCCGCTGTAATATCATAGCCGTTTGAAATATAATCAAAGAAAGGATGGGGACAAATGGACATGTCTATTGCCATTAGCGGCGCAGCTGCCGTACTGTCATTGGTTTGCCTCGTGATGCTCAATGGCATCAACAGCAAACTCAATGCAGGAGCGGCCAAACCGGCTGCTAAACCAGCAGCAGCTCCCGCACCGGCAGCCAAAGCGGCGCCGGCCGCTGACAATGGCGCTGTCGTAGCAGCTATCGCAGCAGCCCTCGTTTGCATGGGTGGCGGCGAAGTGGCTTCCATTCGTCTGGCACAGAAAAACGTCGGATGGACCGCAGCGGCACACATTGCCGGTGTTCAGCAGTTTTGATTGATTCTGAATCATTATTAAGGAGAGAAAGACAATGAGAAAACTCACAGTAACCGTAAACGGTGTGGCTTACAATGTTGAAATCAATGATGGTTGCGCTTGCGCAGCAGCTCCGGCGGCAGCTCCGGCTCCGGCGGCAGCTCCGGCCCCGGCAGCAGCTCCGGCTCCGGCAGCGGCTCCGGCTCCGGCTCCGGCAGCAGAAGCAGCTCCGGCAGCAGCAGCTCCGGCAGCAGTAGCAGCCGGCGAAACCTCCGTTGATTCCCCGATGCCGGGCAAGATCACCGCGATCTCCAAGAAAGTCGGCGACGCTGTCAACGAAGGCGACGAAGTCATGGTTCTCGAAGCTATGAAGATGGGCAACCCGATCATGGCTCCGTGCTCCGGCACGATTAAATCCATTGCCGTACAGATCGGCCTGTCCGTCCAGGGCGGCGATCAGCTGTTCGTTATCGGCTAATCGGTCAATAGGAAACAAAAAAAACAGCGCTTCGGCGCTGTTTTTTTGTTGGGGAAAATTGGAGGGGTTGTGAAAAAGGTTTTTCATGTTTTCTCGCAGCTCTTTTTATGATGAATCACGCGGGGTGATTTTCTTTTTGCACCTTCCGGTGCGGATGGTTCCGCTTTGCGGAATGCGCCTGACGGCGCGGGATCACGCGGGGAGATTTCCTGCAGTTGCCGTTTGGCAATGATCACGCGGAGTGCTTTCCCGCAGAACTCCTGTCGCGATCTACTTTCTTTCTTCCCCGTGGAAGAAAGAAAGTAGCAAAGAAAGAAGACGCCGC
>CAVEYT010000006.1:0-19603 GCA_963619995.1 Acutalibacteraceae bacterium
TTTGAAGAAAGCAAAAGCGGAAAACCGTCAGAGAAGGAGAAGGTGTATGAAAGGCACCAGAATCTTTCGGTTTTCCGCTTCCTTGTCGGCGACGAAGGAGGTCAATCACTCGCCGCCGTATAGAGGCCACGAAATATCGAGAATGGGTAACGCAATATTCCGTGACTTTATTTCATTATACAGATTTTGAATAAAATTGCAAGCGTTAAATGAAAGAAAACAGAAAATCGAATCGATATGTTTGATTACATAGTATTCTATTTAGAAGTTTGGCGCGCAGAG
This sequence comes from Acutalibacteraceae bacterium, assembly GCA_963619995.1. Classification (GTDB taxonomy): domain Bacteria; phylum Bacillota; class Negativicutes; order Veillonellales; family Dialisteraceae; genus UBA1822. The sequence continues at coordinate 283 of CAVEYT010000006.1, forward strand.
AAAAATGTTTTTTGATATCACTCTAAAATGGTCATCAGGAAGGAAAAATTCGATATTTGAGAACGAAATGTATGTTTATGCAAGTTTCGGAAAATGGTTTTCAATTCTCACGGATGTTCCCGAATTTGTTTTCCGTTTCCGAAAGAAGAAACGAAAGAGGAAGAAGAGAGTTGTGATATAATAAGATAAATTTTTTGAAAGGGAGCGGAGAATGCGGGCGTTGGGAATTGATCCGGGGACCGGGCGTTGCGGTTTCGGCGTCGTGGATAAGATAGGAAATCATGTTTCCGCCGTCGATTACGGCGTGATTGAGACGTTTCCGACCACGCCGGATATCGAGCGGCTGTCGATTGTCCATCAAGGGATCTGCGACCTGCTCGATTTGTACAAACCGGACGTGATGGGCGTGGAGACGCTGTATTTCAATCGCAATATTACGACGGCGATCGCGGTCGCGCAGGCACGCGGCGTCATTTTGCTCGCCGGTTTCCGGGCCGGCGTCCCCGTCTTCGATTGCACGCCGCTCCAGGTGAAGCAGCAGGTCGTGGGCTACGGGCGCGCGGAAAAGCGGCAGGTGATTGAGATGACGATGCGGATGCTGTCCATCACGGAGCGCATCAATCCGGACGATGCGGCGGACGCGCTGGCCGTCTCGCTGACGACGATTTATCGCATGGAGCACGAAGCGAGGTTCAGAAAATAAGATGATTGGATATGTACGAGGAAATGTGACGGGCATTTTTGACGATTTTTGTTTCGTGGAAACGGGCGGGATCGGCTACCGTATTTTTATTTCCGGAAAAGACCGGGAGAGTCTGCACGTGGGCGACGAAGTGCGGCTCGTGACGTATTTATGCGTGCGCGAGGATGCGCTGTCGCTCTACGGTTTCACATCGGAAGAGGCGCACGCGCTTTTCATGCTGCTCATTTCCGTTTCCAAAATCGGCCCGAAAGTGGCGATGGGGATCTTGTCAGCCGTAAAGCCGTCGGCCTTTTCACACGCGGTCATGACGAAAGACGTCACGGCGCTGACGAAACTGCCGGGAATCGGGAAGAAAACGGCGGAGCATTTGATTTTGGAGCTCAAGGACAAGCTGGGCAGTCTCGTGCCGGAAGAGGAAACGGGCGGCGCGGAGGCGTTTCCCGCAGAGGACGGGATGGCCGCGGAAGCGATGGCGGCGCTGCGTTCGCTCGGCTATGAGACGGCGGAGGTGGCCGGCGTGATTGGCGAGCTGGCACCGACGGCCACCGATGCGGCGTCCCTCATCGGCGCGGTGCTTCGTGAAATCGGGCGGGGAGGAAATCGGAGATGATTGAAGAAGTCAAAAGTCTTCGCCATAAAAAAGGCGCGGAGAAGCCGGAAGAGACGCGGATTGTGGCACGCGAGGAAACGGGGAAAGATGCGTGGCAGCAGACGCTTCGCCCGAAAATGCTGGAAGAATATATCGGGCAGGCGGATTTGCGCAAAAATATATCCGTGTACATCGAAGCGGCGCGTTCGCGTAAAGAGGCGCTGGATCATGTGCTTTTGTACGGGCCGCCGGGGCTGGGCAAGACGACGCTGGCGAATATTATTGCCAATGAACTCGGCGTGAATTTCCGCATCACGAGCGGACCGGCGATTGAGCGGCCGGGTGATTTGGCGGCGCTTCTGACGAATTTGGAAGAACACGACGTCCTTTTCATCGATGAAATTCACCGCTTGAACCGCAGCGTCGAAGAAGTGCTGTACCCGGCGATGGAAGATTTTGCGCTGGACATCGTCATGGGAAAAGGGCCGGGCGCGCGTTCGTATCGCTTAGATTTGCCGCCCTTCACGCTCGTGGGCGCGACGACGCGGGCCGGTGCTTTGGCGGCGCCGCTTCGCGACCGTTTTGGGATTATTTTCCGGATGCAATTTTACGAGCCGGATGAATTGGCGCTCATCGTCAAGCGGGCGGCGGGCATTTTGGGGATTGCCATCGAGGACGGCGGCGCGAAGGAAATTGCGAAACGTTCTCGCGGGACGCCGCGCATCGCCAATCGCCTTTTGAAACGCGTGCGGGATTTTGCGCAAGTCTTGGGAAGCGGCGTCGTGACGAATCAAATCGCGGCCGAATCCCTCGAAGCGCTCCACGTGGATCCGCTGGGCCTCGATGCCGTCGACCGCGAAGTCCTGGCGGCCATCATTGAGAAATTCGGCGGCGGCCCGGTCGGCGTCGATACGATTGCGGCGGCCGTTTCCGAAGAACGCGCCACGATTGAGGACGTCTACGAGCCGTACCTCATGCAGATCGGTTTCCTGGCCAGGACCCCGCGCGGCCGGGTCGCGACGAAGGCGGCTTACGATCATCTGGGCATTCCCTTTCACGCAGGCGGCGGGACACTTTTTGAGGAGGAATCATGAAACGGACATTCGCAGCACTTTTGGCGGCAGTTGCTTTTGTTTCTTGCGGCATGGGGGCGGCGGAGGCGGCAGCAAAGCCGAAAGCCGACGTCGTCAAGATCGTGCGCAATCCGGAATCTTCCGGCAAATTGAAAAAAGCGGAGAAAACGACCGTCACGAAAAATGCAACGTCGGCGGCTTCCGTTTCCAAGACGGCAACGAAAAAGGAAACGGCGAAGACCGGCACGAAAACGGCGACGAAGACGGTCAAGTCATCCGTTTCGCAAAGCCTTGGTAAAGAGATCGAAGTGGGACTTTTGACGCAGCAGACGACCGTGTCGCTGACTTGCCTTTCCCATGTCAAAGTCGAAGCTGACGGCAAGGTGTGGAAGACATTCCAAAAAGGCACGAATCTCTCCGTTTCCATGGACGGGAAACAAATCGCCGTCAATGGGAAACGCGCCGGGAGCACCGTCATTTTGAAACCGACGGCGGACGGCGCGGCGTTTTCCGTGAATGGAAATCGGTATCGCGGCGAGATGAAGCTGTTTCCGTCAAAATCGGGGAGCGGGCTCACGGTCGTGAACGCGCTTCCGCTCGAAGAGTATCTTATGGGCGTCGTGCCATGCGAAGTCTCGCCGTCTTGGCACAGAGAAGCGCTGGCCGCCCAAGCCGTCGCGGCGCGGACGTATGCGCTCTTTCACATGGACGGCTACCGCGAGAGCGGCTTCGACGTGACGGATGACACGGCGTGCCAAGTGTATCGCGGCGTCTCGGCGGAAGCGGCGGAGACGAATGAAGCGGTGCGGCGGACGGCGGGCGAGGTCGTGCTGTACCAAGGGCAAGTAATCGACGCCGTATTCCATGCCAATGGCGGCGGCGCGACGGAAAATTGCGAAAATGTGTGGGGCTCCAAAGTTCCGTATCTGAAAGGCGTGAAGGAATTGGCGTATTCCGTCCTCGACAAAGCCTGGACGAAGACCGTTTCCAAAGAGACATTTCAAAAGAATCTGGGCATCGGGACGCTGAAATCCATCAAGCTCTCCGCGCTCGTCCGCGGGAAAAGCACGGGCGCGGATCGCGGCGTCTCGGGGCGCGTCCTGACATTTACGGTCGTCGGTGCCAAAAAAGAAGTGCGCACGACGGGGGACCGGATGCAGGCGCTCTACGACCTTCCCTCCACGCTGTTTGACATCAAAGTCTCCGGAAAGAACGTCGTCTTCACCGGTTACGGCGCGGGTCACGGCCTCGGACTTTCGCAATGGGGCGCGCAGGCGATGGCCGAAAAGTACGGAAACGGGCAGGAATGTTACAAAAAAATCTTGACGCATTATTATACGGGCACGACCGTGAAAAAGGTGTATTAAAAGAATGAAACTGGAAGATTTTAACTACGATTTACCGAAAGAACTCATTGCGCAGACGCCGGCCGAGCCGCGCGATTCCTGCCGCTTGATGTGCCTCGATCGACGGACGGGCGTCTATTCTCATGAAACGTTTCGCCACATTTTGGACGAAATCCGCCCCGGCGACGTTTTCGTTTTCAACAATACGAAAGTCATCCCGGCGCGCCTTTTCGGCACACGCAAAACGGGCGGCCGCGTGGAAGCCTTGCTTTTGACGCCGAAAGGAAATGACGTGTGGGAATGTCTCGTCAATCCGGGCCGCAAAGCGCTGCCGGGAGAAGTCATTACCTTTTCGGAAAATCTTTCATGCGAAGTGCTGGAGAAAACGGAATTCGGCGGCAGGCTCGTCCGTTTCTCGTACAGCGGCGATTGGGATTCTCTTTTGGACGAGATTGGCGAAATGCCGACGCCGCCCTACATTCACGAAAAGCTCGCGGATAAAAATCAATACCAGACCGTCTACGCGGAGCACAAAGGATCGGCAGCGGCTCCCACGGCCGGGCTCCATTTCACGCCGGCGCTCATGGATGAAATGCGCGAAAAAGGCGCCTCGCTCCATTTCGTGACGCTTCACGTCGGGATTGGGACCTTCCGCCCCGTTTCCGAAGAAAATATCGAAGACCACGAAATGCATCGCGAATGGTACACCGTCCCCGCTGACGTCGCCGACGCCGTAAACCGCGCGAAACAAGAAGGCCGCCGCGTCATTGCCGTCGGCACCACATCCGTCCGCACGCTCGAATCTGCCGGCCAAAGCGGCACGGTCAAATCCGGCAGCGATTGGACGCGCCTCTACATCTATCCCGGCTACGAATGGAAAATCACAGACGCCATCGTCACGAATTTCCATCTCCCCGAATCCACCCTCCTCATGATGATGTCCTCCTTTGCCGGTCGCGAAAACGTGCTGAAAGCCTACGAAGCCGCCGTGCAAGAAAAATATCGTTTCTTTTCCTTCGGAGATGCGATGTTTATACGGTAAAGAAATTTTGGATACAGGACCGTGTTAGATTTGACAATCAATCGGGAAGTAGAAATTTGAGAGAAAATAAAAAACGGCTATGAGCAAAGGATTGCTTGCAGTCGTTTTTTTGTGCCCGCCAATTCATGGTATAATCGAGACAGAAATTTCATTTCCATATTTCTTGAAACGGAGGACGGAACGATGGCTTGCTATGATGTGAATACTTGTGACGTGGAAAAATTGCTGGCCGACATCAAGAGCGGAGAAATCGCTATACCGGAAATGCAGCGGCCTTTCGTATGGGATGCGTCCAAAGTGCGCGATTTATTGGATTCGCTCTACAAAGGATTTCCCATCGGGTATATCATCGTCTGGAAAAATCCTGACGTCAAGCTGAAAGACGGGACGACCTCGACCGGGAAGAAAATATTGATTGACGGACAGCAGAGAATCACAGCCCTTTCGGCGGCGATTGCGGGGAAAGAAGTGCTGAATTCGCATTATAAATGGAAACGAATTGTCATCGCGTTCAATCCGTTGGAAGAAAAATTTGAAGTGGCCAATTCCGCCAATCAAAAGAGCAGCAAGTGGATTCCGGATATATCGCAAGTATTCCAAGCGGCTTTTGATGCTTATACTTTTGTCGGCGAATATTGCGATAAAAACGGAATTGAAACGAAAGAAGCGCGGTCCCAAATCAATAATATAATCGTCAAATTGATTGGCATCAAGGTCAATCGACTGGGCATTATCGACTTGAAAGAGGATTTGGATATCGACAGCGTGACAGAGATTTTTATTCGCATCAATTCCAAAGGCGTCGTCCTCTCGCAGGCTGATTTCGTCATGTCCAAAATTTCTTCCAATGAAGAATTCGGCGGCAATCTGACGCGCAAAACGATTGATTATTTCTGTCATCTGCTGGAGACGCCGGAGGATTTGAAGGATATCCAAAATCATGATCAAGATTTTGTGGTAAAGCCGGAATTCAGAGCCATCCGGTGGGCGGCGGATCTAAAAAATCCCGTGTATCAGATGTCGTACACGGATGTCTTGCGCGTGGCGTTCACGTATCAATTTCAAAGAGGGAAATTGGCCGATTTGGTCAGCCTATTGTCCGGCCGCGATTTTGAAACGCGGGAATACAAGCTGGACATCGAAGAAGAGTCTTTCCGGAAACTGCACGAAGCGGTGTTGGAAACGGTCCATCAGACGCATTATGAACGTTTTTTGAAAATTTTAGCAACGACCGGATTGATTCAATCGACTTTGGTTCGTTCGAGAAATGTCTTGAATTTCGGCTATGCTCTATACCTGGGCTTGCGGGAACAGAAAGTAATGGAGAGTCAGATTGAAGGGATTGTGCGGCGTTGGGTGATTTTATCAATTCTTACGGGGCGCTATTCGTCATCACCAGAGTCGATGTTTGATTATGACATCAAAAAATTCTTTTCCTATGACAATCCGGAGGAATATTTGCGCCTGACGGAAGCCGGGGAGCTCTCGGAGGCCTTTTGGAATGTGACGCTTTTGCAAAAATTGGATACGGCGGCCGTTAATAGCCCGTATTTCAATCTGTTCTTGGCGGCGCAGGTCAAGAAACATGATAAAGGTTTCCTGTCCGGACATGATGAAGTGGAAAATTTGTTGGATACACGAGGAGATATTCATCATTTGTTCCCGAAAAAATATTTGGCAGCCAATGGGCTGAGCAAAAATATGTATAACCAGATTGCCAATTATGCTTTGACTTCGCAGCCTGTCAATCTCCAAATCAGTGATGATGCACCGTATGTTTATATGGAGAAGGTTTTGAACCAATGTGAGACGAAAACATTGGCTATCGGCGATATAACAGATAAAGAAATGCTGGCAGAAAATTTACGGCAACATTGCATTCCGTCCGGATTTGAAATTATGAATGTCCAAGATTATCCACTCTTTTTGCAGAAACGCAGAGAGCTGATGGCGCAAAAGATTCGTCATTATTACGAGAGCCTGTAAGCTTTGTTCGGGGAGAGGGAGGTTGCTGATATGGAAAATGACATGATGGATAGGGAAATGGACGAATTGGAAAGCGCGAAAAAAGCGTATGAGTCGCACGGAGAAAATGCGGGTGAAATCGCCGATGATATCGGAAGAATGTATGACGAGGCGGGCGATTTTCAAAATGCTTTTCAATGGTATCTGAAAAGTGCCGAAGAAGATTGGGATTGGGGAATGTTTCATTTGGCCGGATGCTATGCCGCAGAAGAGGGGACCTCGCAAAATACGGAAAAAGCGATAGCATGGTATCGGAAGGCTTACGAAAAACAGGGTGACGCGGCAGGAGAGGCAGCCAACGAAATCGGTCGTATTTATCTGAATTTACCGCAGCATGAGAAAGAAGCATTGGAATGGTTTCGACGCGGCGCGGAATTGGGATCTGACTGGGCAATGAACAATTTAGGGATGATGTATGAAAGAGGAATGGGCGTCGAACCCAATTTGGATGAAGCGTTGGAATGGTACCGACAAGCGTATGAACAGATGGGGGATGCCGCAGGGGAGGCAGCCAACCATATCGGAACCGTGTATCATAATATTTTTGAAGATTACGAGGAAGCGGTGGCATGGTATCGGGAGGGTGCAATTTTATACAGCGATTGGGCGATGTTTAATTTGGGTACGATGTACAACAATGGGCTGGGAGTCGCGAAAAACACAGAAGAAGCGCTGGAATGGTTTTTGAATGCGTATGACCAGCAGGAGGATGCGGCAGGGGACGCAGCCGATGAGATAGGCGGGATTTACGCTATTTCGCGGCAAGATGACAAAGAAGCAGTGGAATGGTACCGACGCGGCGCAGAGTTGGGCAGTGATCTGGCGATGTTCGACTTGGGCTGGATGTATGACAACGGAAAAGGACTCGAAGAAGATAAAGATGAAGCGATGGAGTACTACCGAAAGGCGTATGACCGGCGAGGGAAAGCGGCTGGAAGGGCAGCTTGCAACATAGGAAATCTATACGAGGAAACGTATCGGGATGACGAAAATGCATTGAAATGGTATCGGCGCGGCGCGGAATTGGGATCCGACTGGGCGATGTACAGTCTGGGTGAAATGTACGAAAAAGGAAAGGGTGTCGAACCAAATAAGGAAAAAGCGATAGACTGGTATCGGAAAGCATACGAAAAGCAGGGAGATCTGGCAGAAAAAGCGGCTGATGCCATCCGGAAATTGGGTGGAACATGAAACTGACGACGGAGTATGTTTCCCGAATGGTGGGAGCACTGGCGGGGGATATGGCCGGGTCTGTGTATGAATTTGACAACATCCGGTCCAAAGATTTTGAGCTGTTTGCGCCGTATCACGGAAGCGAATGCGGTCCGACGGATGATTCGGTCATGACGATAGCTATCGCCAAAGCGCTTTGGGAAAGTCGTGACGATGCCTCAGATTTGGAAGAAAATGCCGTCCGCTGTATGCGGGAGATTGGGCAGCGGTTTCCGACGTGCGGATATGGCGCGAAGTTTTTTGAATGGATGTACAGCGAAGACCCAAAGCCATATTATAGTTTTGGAAACGGCGCGGCCATGCGTGTGAGCCCCGTTTCCTATTTCGCAAAAAATCTTCCTCACGCAGAGCGCTTGGCCGAGAAGGTCACCCGCGTGACGCACAATCATCCGGAGGGCATCCGGGGTGCCAAGGTGACGGCCGGACTCGGATATTTGGCGTTGCAAGGAGAAAGCAAGGAAATGCTCCATGCTTACGCCGAGAAATTTTACGATATTTCTTTTTCTTTAGACGAAATTCGTCCGACGTATTCATTTCGTGCCAGCTGTATGGAAACGGTACCGCAGGCCATCGTCGCATTTTTGGAGGCCAAAGATTTTGAGGACGCGATCCGCAATGCGATTAGCATCGGGGGCGACAGTGATACCTTGGCAGCGATTGCGGGCGGGATAGCGGGTGCGTATTATGGAATCCCGCAATTTGTTTTTGAGCAAGTGGTCTCGCGTTTGGATGAAAATTTAGAAAAGGAAATCTCTTTACTTTGGAACCTGAAACCGGGGCTGTGAAAACATTTTTTCACAGCCCCTTTATCTTTCGGTGCTTCGCGCCAACTTCTTCCCGAAGAAGGCTAGCACGTGGCGGCCTTCGGCCGCATTTTATAAAAATCGTCGCGAAGCGACACCGCTTAAAACTAATAGCTAACAGCTAACAACTAACAACTATCTTGCGCCTGAGAACAAAAGCCGAGTCCTAATAAGACTCTTTCTTCTTGCGAGCCCAAAAAGGATTCTGTATAATAACAAAAACAGGAAAAAAGTAGGAGGTTTCTATGAACGATATTTGCGCTTTGATTTTAGCCGCCGGCATGGGGACGAGAATGAAATCGTCTCTGCCGAAAGTATTGCATACCGTGAACGGAGTTTCCATGATTGAGCAGGTCATTCGCCTCTGCCGCGCGGCCGGGTGCAGCGACGTAGCGGCCATTACCGGGTTTCAGGGAGCACTTGTTCGGGAAACGGTCGGGGACGGGATTTCCTACGTCGAACAAAAGGAGCAGCTTGGCACGGGACACGCCGTCATGCAGGCTGCGGACTATTTGAAACATCATGCCGGTTACGTCCTTATCATCTGCGGAGACACGCCGCTTCTTCGCGCGGAGACGATTCGCCGCCTGATTGAAGAATGCCGCGAGGCGAAAGCCGCTGCCGCCGTTCTCACCGCCGTCATGGACGATCCCTTCGGATACGGACGCGTCCTTCGCGACGACGCCGGACACATGACGCGCATTGTCGAGCAAAAAGACGGCACACCGGACGAGCTTGCCGTCCGCGAAATCAATACCGGCACCTACTGCTTTGAAATTTCCTCGCTCCTGGCCGCCCTGCCGAAGCTCAACTGTCAGAATGCGCAAGGGGAGTATTACCTGACCGACGTCTTTGAAATTTTGATTCAAAGCGGCCGGATTGTCCTTCCGATTGTTGCGCCCGACGCCGACGAAACCATGGGCGTCAATTCCCGCGCGCAGCTCGCCGCCGCCTCCGCGATTCTGCGCCGCCGGAAAGCCGAAGCGCTCATGGCAGACGGCGTCACGCTCATCGACTCCGCCGCCGTCTACATCGAGCAAGACGTAGAAATCGGCCGCGACACCGTCATTTACCCCGGCACCATTCTGCAAGGCGCGACGGTCATCGGCGAAAATTGCGTCATCGGTCCCGATACCCAGCTTGCGAATGTCCGCTGCGGAAACGGAAACCGATTGAATCGCGTCTACGCCCACGACTGCACGATGGGCGACGACAACGACATCGGCCCCTTCGTCCATCTCCGCCCGGATACGAAACTCGCGAACGGCGTGAAGATAGGAAACTTCGTCGAAGTCAAAAATTCCAATGTCGGAAACGGGACGAAACTCCCGCACCTCATCTATTGCGGCGACTCCGACCTGGGTGAAAATGTCAATTTCGGCTGCGGCACCGTCACCGTCAATTTCGACGGCAAAGAAAAGCACCGCTGCCAAGTGGACGACCACGCCTTCATCGGCTGCAACACCAATCTCGTCGCCCCCGTCCACATCGGAGCGCGCGCTTTCACCGCTGCCGGCTCCACCGTCACCAAAGACGTCCCGGAAAATGCGCTCGCCGTCGCCCGCGCGAAACAGAAAAATATCGAAGACTGGGTGGATGAGGATACGTATAAAGATTAAATAGGGAAGAGGGAAGAGGGAAGAGGGAAGAGGGAAGAGGGAAGAGACGCCTTCCTTTTTTCTTTCTCTGCTTTTGGTGGCGTTTGTGCCGATGGCTTTGGCAAGATAGGGAAGAGAGGCGCAGCTTCTGCAATTTCGAGTTTTGCGGCATTTGAGCTGATTGCCTTAGCAAGATAGGGAAGAGGAAATTGGGGCGTTGCGATGAAAATTAAAAATGGGGGAATCGGACATAAGAATCGCTTTTCTTTGGGGAAATGGGCGATTCTTTTTTCTGCGATTTTTTTGAGTGCATTGTGCTTGTCCGGTTGTGCTTCGAATTTTTCGAAAGAGAATCAAGAGAAAGCCTTATCTCCTACAGCCGAGCAAATAGCGGAAGAAATCGTTTCAAAACTTTCTGACAAGCAAAAAATCGGGCAGCTGATGATGATTGGGGTGGCCGGGACGGCGGTGGATGCGGATGCGCGGTATATGTTGACGGAGTTTCCTTGCGGGAACGTCATTCTTTTTGACCGGAATTTGCAGACGCCGGAGCAGGTGCGCGCGCTGAATGAGGAGATTCGGAAAACGATTCGCACGCAGACGGGACTCGTGCCTTTCATCGGGATCGATCAGGAGGGCGGGCAGGTCATGCGGATGCGCGACCATTTGCCTGCGATGCCGTCTGCGGAAATTTTGGGCGCGGAATCGCCGGAGGAAACGAAACGATGGGCGCTGGAAACGGGAAACGCTTTAAAAAATCTCGGTTTCAACATCAATTTTGCGCCGGTCGTGGATTTGGATGCGGCGTATGAGCGCTCGTATGCCGCGGATGCCGATACCGTTATTTTGCACGCGAAGGCTGCGATTTCCGGATACGAAGAGGCGGGGATGGCGACGACGCTCAAGCATTTCCCCGGCATCGGCAAAGTGAAAACGGATCCGCACATCGATGGGGATGCCGTTGATATTTCGCCCGAAGAATGGAAGGATGCGGACGGGAAACCGTTTCAAGTGTTGCTTTCCGAGACGAATCCAAATCGCACTTTCGTCATGGTCTCGAATGTAAGTTTCCCTCGTTTCGATGCAGAAAATCCGGCGTGCCTGTCTGCGGCCGTCATGGAAGATTTGCTCCGAAAGGAATGCGGCTACACGGGGCTCATTTTGACGGATGATATGGAAATGGGGGCGATGGCGAAACATTATTCGTTTTCCGAGATGGGCGTCCGCGCTGTTTTGGCCGGGGCCGATATGCTGCTCGTATGTCACGATGATGCGCATGCGCAAGAAGTTTTCAACGGTCTCTTGAAAGCCTATCGCGCGGGCGGATTGATAAAAGACAAAGTGGACGCTGCCGTCAAAAGAATTGTCCGCGTCAAGTTGGAAAACGGCATGGCGTAAGAAATGAAAAATTTCTTTTGAAAAAGGCTGTTTTGTTTCCGAAAAAATAAAGAAACTGTGCTATAATAAATTTATCAATATCATTATTTTTGAGGGAAGAGGGAGAGACGGCATGGAGATGGAAGACGAGTCCAGACTCAAAATTTTCAGCGGTACGGCGCATCCGGCTTTGGCACAGGAGATTTGCGATTATATCGGGGTACCGCTCGGAAAGGCGATGTGCGGGCGTTTCAACAACGGCGAAATCCAAGTGATGATCAATGAGAGTGTCCGCGGCAAGGATGTATTTGTCATCCAGCCGACGGGGGCGCCGGTGAATGACAATCTGATGGAAATGCTTATCATGGTGGACGCGCTCAAGCGGGCTTCCGCGCGGCACATCACGGTCGTCGTTCCCTATTACGGCTATGCGCGGCAGGATCGCAAGACGCGCGGCCGCGAACCCATCACGTCGAAGTTGGTCGCGGATTTGATGTCGAAAGCGGGCGTGACGCGCGTGGTCACGATGGATCTTCATGCGGGACAGATCCAAGGTTTCTTCGATGTCCCGGTCGATCATTTGGCGTCGGCGCAGCTTTTGGCCGGCTATGTGAAGGAAAAAGGCCTGGAGAATCTGACGGTCGTGTCTCCGGATCTCGGCGGTGTCACGCGCGCGCGGGATTTGGCGGATCGCGTCGAGGCGCCGATTGCCATCATCGAAAAAAGACGGCCGGAGCCGGGCGTGGCGAAGGTCATGAATATCATCGGCACGGTCGAGGGGAGAAACTGCGTCTTGGTCGACGATATGGTCGATACGGCGGGCTCGCTTTGCGAAGGGGCGAAAGCGCTCATGGAAGCGGGCGCGAAAGGCGTGTATGCGGCGGTGTGCCATCCGGTGCTCACCGATCCCGCGACGGAGCGGATTCGCGAATCGGCGCTCAATGAAATCATCGTGACGAATTCTCTTCCGATTGAAGAGTACAAATTGCAGGAAAAGCTGAAGGTCGTCTCCGTGGCGCCGCTTCTAGGCGAGGCCATCATGCGGATTTTCCACGAAGTATCCATCAGCGATTTATTTGAAAATCCGGCACATTGACAGACGTGACCGGCGGAGCATGATTGGCGGAGCGACTACTTTTCCGGCCGCTCCGTTTTTCTATATCGGAAAAAAATATGAAACTGATTGCAGGCCTGGGAAATCCGGGCTCGGAATATGAACACACGCGCCACAATATGGGCTTTGACGTGCTGGATCTTTTAGCGCGGCGTTTTTCGGTGTCGCTTTGGAAAGAGGACATGAAGGCACAAATCGCGTCCGTTTCCGTGGGCGGAGAAAAAATTTGGCTCGTCAAGCCGCAGACGTACATGAATTGTAGCGGCGAAGCGGTGGGGGAGATTGCGCGGTATTACAAAATCGACGCGTCCGATATTTGGATTGTGTGTGACGATTTGGATTTGCCGCCGGGCCATGTCCGCATTCGAAAAAAAGGTTCGGCCGGCGGACACAACGGGCTGAAATCCATCATTTCTCATCTAGGAACGGAAGAATTTCTGCGTTTCCGTATCGGCGTCGGGCATCCGAAAGACGGCCACACGGTCATCGAGCACGTCTTGCAACGGCCATACGGCGACGACATCGAAGCAATCGAAACGGCGAAGACGGCGGCGGCGAATGCGATTGAAACGGCGCTCTCCGACGGTGTCGACAAGGCGATGAATCGTTGGAACACGAAACGAGGCTGACATGAAGGGGACTTTGATCGTATTGGAAGGCATCGACGGGAGCGGAAAGGCGACGCAAGCCGCGCTCTTGGCCGAGAAATTGAAAGGGCAGGGGCGGCGCGTCCTCCGGGTTTCCTTTCCCGACTACGAGAGCGATTCGTCCGCGCCGGTCAAAATGTATCTGGCGGGCGATTTCGGCACGGAGCCTGGGGACGTCAGCGCCTATGCCGCTTCGCTTTTCTACGCGGTGGATCGTTTCGCGTCGTTTCGCATGAAATGGAAATCCTTTTACGAAACGGGCGGCGTCGTCATCGCGGACCGCTATGTGACGAGCAATATGGTGCATCAGATGACGAAGCTATCGGATTCCGCCGAGCGACGCGTGTTTCTGGAATGGCTCGAAGACACGGAATACGAGAAACTGGAGCTTCCGAGGCCGGACGCGGTCTTTCTCTTGGATATGCCGCTTTCCGTCTCGGAAGAATTGGTGAAAGCGCGGCACGAAGCGGGCGGTAGCATGGACATCCACGAGCGCCATCTGGATTATTTGCGGAAATGCCACGACGCGTACCAAGAGCTGGCCGCCCTGTACGGCTGGCACCGCATCGCGTGCACGGACGGTGAGGCGATTCGGACACCGGAAGCGATATCCGAAGACATCATGAAAAAATTGGCATCGATGCCATGGGGGAATGCAAAATGAAAAAGAAAAAGAAATGGAAACAGTGGGGGCGCGCGGCGTTTTTGGCGGCGACAGTGCTTTTGGCGGGGACGGCCGACGCCATCGATTTCGGACAGCCCAATGCCGCCGCTTTGCCGCTGCAGACGGCCCCCGTTTCACTGCCGCAAGCATCCGGTCCCGTCATGACTGCCCCGCGCGCGCCCGCTTTCGAGGACAAACGCATCGAAATCAATCTGGCCAGCCGTCTTTTGACGCTCTACCAAGGCGACGTCCGCATTCGTCTCTATCCGATTGCGCCGGGGAAACCGGATTCTCCGACGCCGCAGGGACGCCGCACCGTCGTTTCCTTGGATAAAAATCCGACGTGGATCGACCCGGACAATCCCGATGTCGTCGTCCCGTCCGGTCCGGACAATCCGCTCGGCTATCGCTGGATCGGCCTGGGCGGCGCGTACGGCATTCACGGCACCAATTCGCCGTGGTCGATAGGAAACTACGCCTCGCACGGCTGCGTCAGGATGTACGAAAAAGACGTCGAGGACCTTTTCGACCACATCGTGAAAGGCATTCCCGTCGATATCATTTACGAGCGCGTCATCGTCGAAAAGACGCCGGACAAAAGCGTGGTCTACTACATTTATCCGGACGGCTACGGTATCCAATATCTGACTGCGGCGAAAGTACGCACCAAAATGGAGCCCTTTGCCGTGGACGCTTTTGTGGAAGATGCGGAAATCGAAAAAGCCATCCGCGCCTCCGACGGGAATCCGAACCTCATCGCGAAAGTGTATCCGGTCTATATGGGCGGCATGGAAATGAATTTCTCGGCCTATGAAAAAGACGGCGACGTCTATCTCCCGGCCATGCCGCTTGCACAAGCGCTCGGCATCCGCGCCGAATGGTCGCCGACGATGAAACAGATTCGCACCCCGTATGGCCGGGCGAGCGGCGTCGAAAAAGGAAAATCCCTCTACATCCGCGCCATCGACCTCCCGTTCCTCTTCGGTCTCTCGGGCTATGCGGACGGAAAAGGAAATTTCATCCTGCGCTGATGGATGGCAATTAAAAAAATCTGCTCGACTTTTGGGCAGATTTTTTATTTGGCCTTAAAACGGCTTTTCGGCTCAGACGCAAGATAGTTATTAGCTTTTAGCTTTTAGCTGTTAGTTTTGGACGTCACATAGAGATATCAAGGCGTCTGTCGTCTCATTCTCTATGAAGCGCAAGAGCCGAGCACGTTTCTAAAAACTAAAAACTAATAGCTAGTAACTATCTCGGGCGTGACGCACAAAGCCAAGCGCGTGTCATAAATCATTTCTTCTGAAACATCATCGAGATAGGATTGTTCATGAAGAGATCCGCTTCATTGATGTAGCGGCGCACCATTTCCACCGAGCGGTGGCGCGTTTGTTTCATGATGATGCGCTCCTCGACGCCGGAGAGGGCCGCGTAGGTCGCGAAGCCGTGACGGAGGCTGTGCGCGCCGTAGAGCTCCGGATCGAGACCGATTTCCGTGACGTGGCGCTTCACGATGAGATTCACGCTTTTATCGGAAAGGCCTTTCGCCGAGACTTTTCCGGCTTTGGAAATGCTGCGGAAGAGGGGACCTTCGTGGATGCCGGCCGCCGTGAGCCAATGTTTCAGCGCCGTGACGCCGCACATGGACGTGTCGGAGAGATAGGGGATGGCGACCTCTTGGCCAACGCCTGCTTGGTCCGTTTTCGATTGGCGAATCGTGATGATGACACCCTGGCGCAGAAATTGTAAATCGTCGGCGGAAAGAGAGGAAATTTCACTCCGCCGAAACGCACCGAGAAATCCCAGAAGCAGAAGTGCTTTGTCGCGGATATCCGTCAGTTTCGTCTCGTCCATCCGCGCGAAAATCTGCTGCAAATCATCCCAGTAGATCGGCGTTTTTCCTTTTTGCGCCGCGCCCATCGCACGCGAAAGACCAATCAGCGTCTCGCGCACAATCCACGCGCGGCAAGGATTTTTGTCTGAAAGCCCGGCCGCATTGAAATTTTCCGACAGCGCGGAAATGCGACGGCGAATCGTGGCAAATTTCGCGTAATCGGCCAAATCATTGATATAATTCACGACCGTCTCGGCGGGCGGCGGAAAAGCATCCGATTTGTGATACCGGCACCAATCGCAGAAATCGAGCCAATCCGCTTCGTAGGCGTCAATCGTATTCTCCGCCTTCGTCTCCGCCAGCGTCTCCAGACTTTTCCGCGAGAGCCCGCGGTCATCCTCCTCGATATATTTCTTTCGGATGTAAAATTGTTTCTCTAAATTCATATTTTGCCTCAAGAAACGGAACATAAGAAATCGCTTCATTATGCCAAAAGCGAAAAATGTTGGTTCCGATAATTTAATGTTATCGGAAGTAATGTGTTTCTATTATAAAAGAAGGGGTGAATTTTGGCAAGAAATTTTTTTGGAAAAGTGAGTAGTTAGGAGTGAGCAGTTAGCAGTGCAGGTGTCGCCTGACGGCGACGATTTTTTTGTTTGCCTTCGGCGGTTTCACATTCGATGCTTTCCGGCTATCTTTTTTCCAATCTAAAAACTCCGTGAGAATAAAGTTTCTCACGGAGTTTTTAGATGGATCTTCAGGCGCATGAGCCCGCTATCCGTTATCCGTATAACCGTGTACCGTGCGTGAATCCCCAGCGATTCATAGGATGTGAGCAACGGTAAACGGTGAACGGTCAACGGAGAACGGATAACCGTGTACCACTCGTGACTCCACAGCGTTTCACGCACGGTCAACGGTCAACGGTCAACGGTCAACGGGTAAGCAGCGCTATGTTCCATCAGCGATAAGAAAAACTATCCTCCGCCACCGGATCCTCGACGACATCCAGCGTCCAGCCTTTTTCCGCCGCCGTTTCCCTAAGACGCGCCGCGAGCTTGGGGACGATGACGCGTTCCGTGTAAAAATGCCCGCCGTCGACCAAAATCAAACCTTTCGCGGCCGCTTCCTGCGCCTCATGATAGCGCACGTCGCCCGTCAGATACAAATCGGCGCCCGCCTTTTGTGCCAGGTCCGCAAATTCCGCGCCCGCGCCGCCGAGGACCGCGACGCGCCGCACACGTTTCTTCTCGTCGCCCGCGAAACGAATCAGCGGCATCCCCAATTTCTCTTTGATATACGAAACGGCTTCCGCGCCGCTCATTTCCTTCGGCAAGAATCCCACGCGCCCCATCATTTCTTTTTTGGCGCTCTGCGCGAGTCGAATCACATCGTAGACCGGCTCCTCGTACGGATGCACCGCGAGCATCGCCGCCACGACCGCCGGGAGATTTCCTTCATACACGCACGTCTCGATCCGCACCTCTTCGGCCGCTTCTTCCGCGCCGACGGTTCCGAGAAACGGATGCGTCCCCTCCTCTGCCGTGAAGTAGCCCGTGCCGCTCGCGACGAAGGAACAGCCGCTGTACGCTCCGATGAAACCGGCGCCGGACGCTTTCAGCGCTTCCCGCACCGCGTCTGCGTGACTCTTCGGCACGTACACGATCAATTTGCAAAGCGCCTCTTCCGTGACCGGGACGAGCCCTGCGCAATCCGAAAGCCCGAGCGCCTCCGCCAGCGCGTCATTCACGCCGCCCCGCGCCGTGTCCAGATTCGTGTGCGCCGCAAACGCCGTGATGCCGCTCGCCAACAGCGCCGCGATCATCTGCCCCCGCTTCGTTTCCGTGTCCAGACATTTCAATCCGTGGAAGAAAAACGGATGATGCGAAACAATCATTTGCACGTCGTGCGCCGCCGCCCAGCGGATATTGGCGAGCGTCAAATCTAAGGAAACGAGCACGCGCCGGACATCCGCCGCCCGGCTCCCAACCTGTAGCCCCGGATTGTCCCATTTCTCCGCCAAATGCCGCGGCGCCCACGCGTCCATCAAATCGATGATATCTTTGACCTGTACCGACATAGCCATCCCTCCAATTCCTCTTTCTCCGAAAGCGCCCGCTCACGCATTTTCCGATTCTTTTCATTCGTCGTCTCCGGCGCAATTTGCCGAATCGTCAAGTCTTTCTTTTGAATCAAATATTTCAGGAAATCCGGAAACAGCGGGTCCTGCTCGCGGAATTTCAACAATCCCGTCTCCGCCTCCCGCTCGGAAATCTCCATCTCTCCCCTTCTCACGCGGAGAACTTCATAGAAACGCCGGTCTTCGCGCACCAATCTTTCCTCGTCAATCGCAAATCCGTTTTCCGCCAGCCACAGCCGCAATTCCTTCTGATGATTCTGCGGCTGCAAGACAAGAAATTTCATCTCGGAAGCGACGGCACGCCCCTCCTCCAAAATTTCTATCATCATCAGCCCGCCCATCCCGGCAATCACCGCGCCGTCCACCTCGCCCGGAGTTAAAACGGATACCCCGCCTCCGACGCGCACAGAAATAAAATCGGACAGACCCGCCAGCCCTATATGCTCCCGTGCCCGCTCAGCCGGTCCTTCATGAATATCAACAGCGACAGCGGTCTCAATCCGTCTCGTTTCCCGCAAAAAAATCGGCACGTACCCATGATCCGTCCCGATGTCGGCCAAAGAAGAAACGGGCGGGACCAGCTCGCAGACGGCGGCCAGTCGTTTTGATAAAGAAATCATCCGCTGTTTCCTCCTTTTTCGTGTGTTTAGCTTTGTGCTCAGGCGCAAGATAGTTATTAGCTGTTAGCTATTAGTTGTTAGTTTTGGGCGACTCATAGCGACAAAGACGTCAGATGGTCAGACGTCAGACATCAGACTTTAGAGGTGTCGCCTTCGGCGACGATTATAATAATGCGGCCGAAGGCCGCTACGTGCTAGCATTCTTCTAAATGCAACCTTCGGGAAATTGCAGCCGAAAGAAAACTTTATTTTCACATAGAGGAACCATCATCCGGCGCTGCGCGCCACCTTCTTCCCGAAGAAGGCTTGACTTGTGGCGGCTTCGCCGCATTTATAAAATTGTCACAAGCTTTGCATGACGCTTAAATTCGCCGCGCGTCACGACATTTCTAATGCTTCTGTTTGTTTGCACAAAGCACACCGCTCGCAAACGAGCGAAGCGATGTTTGCCTTTTACTCTCTCTATGTTCGTACATCGTAAAGCGCACAAAGGTCCGCGCCTCGAAGCGCGGCCCT